>CBFIIG010000204.1:0-1299 GCA_965662615.1 Flavobacterium sp. | reverse complement strand
AACAATTCCGATAAAAAAGAAACCAAGAAAGAGACAAAGAAAGAAGAAAGTATAAAAAAGTTTGGCTTTGATTTTGCTGACTATAAAGTCATAAAAAGCAAAATCAAATCTGGAGATACCTTTGGAACGCTAATACAAAACTACTATTGGCCAGACAGTCTTAATGTATATCAAATAACGCAAAAAGTAAAAGACTCTTTTAACCTAAGAAATATTAAAATAGGGAAAGAATACTATGTTTTTTTAAACAAAGAGAACCCTAAAAATATTGATGCTTTTGTTTACGTAAATGATCGCTTATCTTACACGAAGGTTCACGCAAAAGATTCAATTTATGTTGAAAATTTTAAAAAACCAGTAACAACAAAAAGGAGGGTTATTGCAACAAAAATAAAAGGCTCAATTGCGGCTACTTTACAAAGAGAAAATATTGGTCCCTCTTTGGCTCCAAAATTAGCAAACATTTATAAATACTCTATTGACTTTTTTAAAATTCAAAAAAACGATGAGCTAAAACTAATACTTCACGAAAAATTTATCGATGATTCAATAAATATTGGTATTGATCGTGTGGAAGCTACCTACATAAAGCACAAAGGAAAAGAATATTACGCATTCCCTTTTAAGCTAAACAAAAAGGATAAAATATACGCTTATTACGATGAAAACGGAAGAGGACTAAAGTCGATGTTTTTAAAAGCTCCCTTAGATTATTTTAGAATTTCATCACGATTTACAAAAAAGAGGTTTCACCCTGTTCAAAAAAGATGGAAAGCACACAGCGGAACAGATTACGCTGCACCTCATGGAACACCTATTAAAAGCACAGCTGCTGGAGTTGTAATCAAAAGAGGCTATACTTCTGGTAACGGAAACTACGTCAAAATAAAACACAATAGCACCTATACAACCCAGTATTTACACATGTCTAAAATTTTAGTAAAGCAAGGGCAAAGGGTTGCACAAGGGCAAGTAATTGGAAAAGTAGGAAGTACAGGCTTGGCAACTGGCCCTCATGTTTGCTATCGATTTTGGAAAAACGGCGTACAAGTAGATCCTTACAAACAAAATTTACCTAACGCTGTTGCAATGAATAAAGAACAAAAGAACATATATTTGCAACATATTTCACCTTTACTAAAAGAACTATCAAAATAAAAAACACAATATGGAATTTTTAAACACAAACCCAACTTCAACAAGTGCTTGGAAAGAACTTGAAAAACATGCCGAAGAAACAAAAAACTTCGATATTAAAGAAGCGTTTAAAAATAACCCAGAACGGGCAAAAGAATTTCA
>CBFIIG010000203.1:0-1395 GCA_965662615.1 Flavobacterium sp. | reverse complement strand
TTAAGTTAAGCGTTACTTCTGTTATATCTTGTAATTGTTTTATAAGTTTTATTTGCTCAGGATTCATTTAAATTAATATTGTAAAGTTTAAAAATAGTAATTTAAATTTAATGAATTAATTTTTATTGATGTTTTAAAATATAAAATGTTACAATTTTGTTTTCTTAAATGGGCCAAAGTTGGGCTTTATATAAAATAAGTATGATTATATTTGTTTGTATTATTTAAGAAAATTTGTTATTTATTAAATTAAATTATTTGAGACAATTAATATTCCTTTTTCTTTTTTTTAATATTTCAATTGCACAGGTAAAGCTGCTTTCTTGGAATATAGAAAACTTAGGTAAGTCCAAATCTACAGAAACAATTAATTACATAGCTAGCACAATCAATAATTATGATATAGTTGCTATACAAGAGGTTGTAGCGGGTTTTGGTGGTGCTCAATCTGTTGCTGCTTTAGTTGACCAATTAAATCGAAAGGGGCATAAGTGGGATTATGTAGTTAGTAATCCTACAATAAGTTCTGCTTATAAAACCGAGCGTTATGCTTATTTATGGAAAACATCAGTTATTAAAAAAAAGGGTATTGCTTGGTTAGAAAAAAAATACAGTCTAGAAATTGAAAGAGAGCCATATTATTGTACATTTAGTCATAATGGTAAAGCATTTACTCTAGTTAACTTTCATGCTATTACTAAAAGTAAACAGCCTGAAACAGAAATTAAATATTTTAAATATTTACCAATGCAATATCCAGAACTGAATTTAATTTTCTTGGGAGACTTTAACTGTCCGCAATCACATACGGTATTCAATCCTTTGCGAAAAATGAAATACAAACCGTCTTTTGTAGGACAAAAAACATCACTAAAAAGGGTATGTAAAAACAATAATTGCCTTGCTTCTGAATTTGATAACATTTGGTTTAATACTAACTCAATTCAATTTTTTTCGAGTAATGTTATTCATTTTTATAAAGATTTTGAAAACTTAGATTCTGCTCGTGAAGTTTCAGATCATATTCCTATAAGTTTAATATTTAAAGTAATAAATTAAAATCAATGTTTAGTATTTAAATTATATAATTATTAATAGTCAATTAAAAAAAACCATTCAATATCTTATGATTAATTACAAATTATCAAGATTAAAATTCTTAGTCTCTAATTTTTTCGTCTTTTCTTTTTTATTGTTAATGATAGCGTGTAGTGAACCCGTTATTATTTCCGAATATAGATTGCCTTATGATGGCAGAGGAACTCAAGGTGCTTTGATTGTAACAAAAGGGGATTTAGTAGATACTATTTATGATTGTCATTACGGAGTAATTCCTGAACATGAAATTTTAAATTATGATGGAAATCAATTTTTATACACTAATTGTGAAATGAA
>CBFIIG010000202.1:0-1407 GCA_965662615.1 Flavobacterium sp. | reverse complement strand
CGAGATGCAAAAGTAATCTCTTTTTTTAGATTACCAAACAAATTTTAAAAAAAATATAAACTCTATAGTTTCATATAATTTATATAAATTTGCAATAAAAGGTTTTTTATGTTAATTATAGGAATTGCAGGTGGTACAGGTAGCGGTAAAACAACCGTTGTACATCAAATTATGAATGAGTTACCAGAAGCGGAAGTAGGTATTATATCGCAGGATTCGTATTATAAAAAAACAGATGAGTTGGATTATGAGCAGCGTTCTAAAATAAATTTTGATCATCCTAAAGCAATAGATTTTGAATTACTAAGAGCGCATTTAGTTGCTTTAAGAAATAATGAAGTTATAAACCAACCCGTTTATTCTTTTGTTACACATAACAGAACAAATGATGTGGTAGTTACGCATCCGAGAAAAGTGATGATTGTAGAAGGGATTCTTATTTTAACGAACCCGGAACTTAGAGCACTTTTTGATATAAAAGTATATGTGCATGCAGATAGCGACGAGCGACTAATTAGACGTTTAAAAAGAGATATTGCAGAACGCGGTAGAGACATGGAAGAGGTTTTAAACAGGTATCAAACTACTTTAAAACCAATGCACGAGCAGTTTATTGAGCCTACTAAAGCATATGCAGATATTATTATTCCAAACGACCGATACAATACCGTTGCTATTGACGTGGTTAGAGCTGTAATTAACCAAAGACTAAACTAGTGAAAAAAATTTTACTAAAATATCCGTTACTAAAATACTTCTTAAATAGGTATGTTTTAATAGGTACTATTTTTGTGGTTTGGATGCTTTTTTTAGATAATTACTCGTATTTACAACACAGAGAACTTAATAAAGAAATTGAAGAATTAGAGGAGAATATAGAATATTATAAGGCAGAAATAAAGAAAGACAGCATACAGATTAAAAAACTGAGAAATCCTGCTGAAATTGAAAAATATGCTCGAGAAAAATACTATATGAAAAAAACAGAAGAAGATATTTATATAGTTGATTTTAAAAAAGATACCGTAAACTAATTTTAGAGTTTAAAATATTAAAAAATGGAAAATAATTTAATAGCTGGTTTTGATAATTTAGACAGTAAAGAATGGAAACAGCTAATACAGTACAACCTAAAAGGTGCCGATTATAACGAAACCTTAGTTTGGGAAAGTCCTGAAGGTATAAAAGTTAAACCTTTTTACCACTCGGACGAAGCTGTAGCTGACTATTCTTTAAATACGCCTAAAGGCTTTGCAATTACTCAAAAAATATATGTTTTTGATGTTGAAAAATCAAACGCCAAAGCGCACCAATTATTAAACCGTGGCGCAGAACGCATTTATTTTATTATTCCGAATAAAGAGGTGAAAATTGACCAGGTATTTAAGAATTTTAACGCTTCTACTA
>CBFIIG010000201.1:0-1521 GCA_965662615.1 Flavobacterium sp. | reverse complement strand
TGTAAAGCAACTTTATAGGCAATAAAATTACATTCCGTTTCGGAAGCTACACCACCCTGATGTGCCAATTCGTGACAAGTAACAAAAGGAACTAAATACTTTGGTGTGTTGTAATTTACCTGTGCTTCGTGAGTAAACGGATTAAAATAACCACCAAAACCCATATAAGACAAAGGCTCAGAAAATAAAGAAGATTTACAATTCTCAACTGGTTTTAAAAACTGAAAAGCTTCAGTGTTACTGTTTTTATAAATAGTAGTAGCTTCTGTGTAAATTGCTTTTAAATTTAAAGGCACTTCAACCTGTGCAGAACTATCCTTAGTTATTTCATAATGCAACACATTAGTATCTTCTATTAAAGTTGTTGTAAATTCTAAATAATCTTGCGGTGTGACTTGATGCGTTAAGTTTAGTTTCTCCTCTAAAGGCGTTCTAAAATAATGATACCCCCAAAAAGTATAAAAACAAATTACTAAAACCGAAATAAAAGACAACACCTTCAATAAAGGATTATAAGACAAACGCTTTTTATGTTTTTTGAAATTAAATAAAAACCAGATTCCGTACATAATAATAAAAAGGTAAACCACATCGCCAAACGAAAAAGGCAACCAACCAAAAACAGCCTTAAAAACAGGTGCAGAATAGACATAAAAACCATCTACATAAAAACGATCGATTACTTTTGGAAATCTTTTTACAATTTGCAAAAATAAAAGCTGAACCAACAACAATAAAGGCAAAATATGGTGTTTTTTCATTATTTAAAATTTTAAGGTAAAGATAACAACTTTATATAAGGTCAAAAACACTTAAAATTGTAAATTTGCATAGAATTTAAAACCACAATATGAGTCAAGAAGTAAGAAACCTAGAGCCCAAAGAACTTTGGAACAAATTTGCCGATTTAAATGCTGTACCAAGACCTTCTAAAAAAGAAGAACGCGTTATTGCCTTTATGATGGAGTTTGGAAAAAACTTGGGATTTGAAACCGTTAAAGATAAAGTTGGAAACGTTATTATTAAAAAACCCGCTACGTCTGGTATGGAAAACCGTAAAACTATTGTAATGCAATCGCATTTAGATATGGTGCACCAAAAAAATAACGATACTGTTTTTGATTTTGACACCCAAGGTATAGAAATGTACGTTGACGGTGACTGGGTTAGAGCAAAAGGTACTACACTTGGTGCAGATAATGGTTTAGGCGTAGCAACAATTATGGCGGTTTTAGAAAGTAAAACCATAAAACACCCCGCAATTGAGGCACTTTTTACTATAGACGAAGAAACCGGAATGACGGGTGCAATGGGACTAGAAGGTGGTTGGTTAAACGGTGAAATACTTTTAAATTTAGACACCGAAGAAGACGATGAAATAGACATTGGTTGTGCAGGAGGAATTGATGTTACTGCAAACAGAACCTACAACGAAGAAGAAACTCCAGAAGATTCTGTTGGATATACTATTACGGTAAAAGGTCTAAGCGGCGGACATTCGGGAATGGATATAGACAAAGG
>CBFIIG010000200.1:0-1662 GCA_965662615.1 Flavobacterium sp. | reverse complement strand
GCTCGTCAGTAAGTCTAAATTTTTTCTGGATAAACTGTGCAATTCGCAAATTGGCTTGGTGTGGCACCAATAAACTAATATCCGAAACCGATAAATTGTTTGCTTCCAAACCTTCGTTAATTACTTCCGAAAAACGCACTACTGCATTTTTAAACACAAACTGACCATTCATGTACGGAAAATAACTTTCGTCGTTAGGGTCATTGTCTTTTACAATATCAGTAACCCAACGGCCACCCATTCCGGGAGCTGTTAGCGCTAATTCTTCGGCATGTTGCCCTTCAGCATGTAAATGAGTAGAAAGAATACCTTTTGTAGTATCTTCTTCTCTAGAAAGTATGGCTGCTCCTGCTCCATCACCAAAAATAACCGAAACACCACGCCCACGCGTAGTCATGTCTAAACCTGTAGATTGCACCTCAGAACCAATCACCAAAATATGTTTGTACATTCCTGTTTTAATGTATTGATCTGCCACAGAAATAGCATATACAAAACCCGAACATTGGTTACGCACATCTAAAGCACCAACGGTACGCATACCTAATTCTTTTTGCACCAAAACACCAGGGCCAGGAAAATAATAATCGGGGCTTAATGTAGCAAAAACCACAAAATCTATGTCTTGCGGTGTTAAATTGGCACGTTCTAAAGCCACTTTTGCTGCTTTAACTCCCATACTTGTAGTAGTATCTTCGCCTTGTATTATGTGTCTGCGTTCATTTATACCTGTTCGCTCCACAATCCACTCATTATTGGTGTCCATTAATTGAGACAAATCGGCGTTAGTTACAATATTATTTGGCACATAATGCCCTAAACCACTTATTTTAGAATGATACATACTCGTATTTTATGTTTAAAGCACAAAAATACAAAATTATAGTTTTACAACAGGCTTTATTATTTTAAGGGTATTTCGGTATTTATACACTTTTATTGATAGAAAAATATAGTTATTTTTATTTTTATAAAGAAAAGTTTTATATATTTGGTGTTGTAATTTACAAATAGATTATTAAAATCAAAATTTAAAAGAAAAAAATGTTCATACACTTTGGAGAACCAAAATCTATAAAAGACCTAAACAAACCAAGTCTTAAGTTAAATAAAATTGACAGAATTAAAGTACCTGTTTTAGTTATAGATGATAACGAATTTGAATACCTAGAACATCTAAAAAATCATAGGTTTGATATAACTTATTTTAGCGATATCCAATCAATAGAAAGCGCAAAAGAATATGAAGTAATACTATGCGATATAAATGGAGTTGGTAAAATATTTGATAGTAAATATGAGGGAGCACATGTAATTTCAGAATTATATAAAAAATACCCTTTTAAAACTATTATAGCTTATACAGGCTATACACACGACCCTACTTATAATAAATTTTTTCGCCTTGCAGATTATGTTTTTAAAAAAGATTTAGATGGTGACGAATGGGTTGAAAATCTAGATAATGCTATTGAATCAGCAGTAAATCCTCAAAAAAAATGGTTAAAATTAAGAGACTTTTTAATTAAAAATAATGTGTCATTATTTGAAATTGTAAAACTTGAAAATGAATATGTTAATAACATTATTTATGGTAAAGACTTGGCGAATTTCCCAAGTACAAAACTAAATAGCGAAATTGATAAAGACATAAGAGCAGTC
>CBFIIG010000199.1:0-1666 GCA_965662615.1 Flavobacterium sp. | reverse complement strand
TAATTCTCTTTATTGGCATTATAAAAATGTTCAAGTCCAATTGAATCGTTTTTAGATTTTTCCCAAATTTCTTTTTCCATTAAATCAAAAAGCAACAATCCGTCTCTGTATTCTTCCATTATATAATGAAATTCTACAAACTCATTTTCCAACTGACCGTCGTAATAGGCTTTAATTTCAGTATCTATAAAAACCTCTCTTGCTTGCGACAACATGGTAGGAATGTGCTTAGAGAAAGAATTGCGTTTTTGTTGTTTTAGTAAAAAATCTAAAAAAGAATTGTTTGTATATGCTACTCCATTAATGGTTATAAAAGTATTGCTTGCTCTGGAAAAATTTTCTGGTTTATTCCATTTTCCTTCAAAAAAGTCAGCAGTTATAAGTGGTGTTATCTTTTTTAGTTCAGCATCAAAACGCGTAACTTCATATTTAAGCTTTAATTTATCAGACAATGAGGTTTCAATCAACAAAGATCTTTCGTCTCTTTTTACATTATTCTCTATATCTTGTCTTAATTTAGAAATATCTTCTAAAGGGTGATTTTTAATTAGCTTTACCAAGTGAAAACCCAAATCGGTTTCAAAAGGTTCTGAAACATCACCAGGGTTTTGCAAACCAAAAGCAACATTCTCAAATTCAATAGAGGCCAATTGTCCCGAACTAAATTTTGGCATTTCTCCTCCAACCTGATTGGTTGATTTGTCTTCGGAAAACTGACGAGCCAAACTTTCAAAAGATTCACCGTTTAAGTATTGCTCATAAATAGACTTCATTAAGTCTCTTTTTTCACTAAAATCATTTTTAACTGCATTATCTTGATTTTTAAACAAAATAATATGTGCCACCTGAACATCACCTTGGTTAGGTCTTCTGTCTGTAGTTTGAATTAAATGATAGCCAAACTGCGTTCTAAATGGTTTAGAAACCGAACCAACAGGCGTGTTATAAGCCGCATTTTCGAAAGGATAAACCATTCTAAATGCAGAGAAATAACCCAAATCGCCTTTATTTTGTTTTGCCGAAGGATCTTCGGATTTATGGAAAGCAATTTCTGCAAAATCTCCTCCTTTTTTAATTTCATTATAATAACTTTCAATTTTTCTAAAAGCCAGTAATGTATCTTCGGGTGTTCCGTTTTCTTTAACTAAAACCAAAATATGTGAAGCTCTTATTTCTTCTTTTATACGTTCATAAGCTTCTTGAACCAGTTTTTCAGTAACTTCAGAATCGTTTAAATATTTTTTAGCCAATTGCTTTCTATATGAAGCCAATTCTTTTTGGTATTTCTCCTCATTATTTAAACCTAATTTCAGCGCTTTTTGCACTTTTAATTTATAAGCCACATATAAATCCATATAGGCATTTAGGTCTTTTTGAGAGTCATCTTTTACCAAATCTAGGTTTTTTTGATATACTCTAACAAACTCATCTGAATAAAAAGGAACATCGTCTATTGTAAATAAAACAGCTCTAGATTGTGAAAAACCCATTAAGCTTAGCAGTAAAAATAGAATAAAAACAAAATTCTTCTTCATTTTAAAAACAGTATTTTTGGTTGAATGAACAAAAATAGCAATTCATCTTAATATACCAACTATACAAGTTACTATTAACAAAAAATTAAGCAGATGCAACTAAAGTTTCATTTCTAATTTAATTCAGTTAA
>CBFIIG010000198.1:0-1675 GCA_965662615.1 Flavobacterium sp. | reverse complement strand
AAAGGCAAATAGTTTTTTCTATTAATTATTTTTGCTAAATCTTTTACCGAAATAGAACTGTGCAACTGCAAAGCTTCGTAAACCAGATATTCTTCATCGGTTAATTGATCGGTTTTTGTAAAATCTTCTAAAAATCTTAAATTTGTTTCACTTTCCAATAAATAGGTAGCTGGCAATGCACTTTTTAAAACCTCACCTAATGAGCACATATAATAAGATGCAATCCATTGCCAATGTTTAATCTGTAAAGGATTTACAACCGAAACTTCGTCTAAAATTTGCTCAACTGGTTTTGCCTCATATAATAGAGGCGGATTTGTATGTTTATTTAAAACCAAACCCGTATAAATTCGATTTTTACCAAAAGGAACAGCCACGCGCATACCTGTGGTTATGGTTTCGAAATTATCTGAGTGAATTTCGTAAGTAAAATTTTTTGGTACTGCTAAAGGAAGTACAACTTCTACAAAATAACGCATACTACAAAAGTAATTTTTTTATTTTCTTTATAGCCTTTTATTAAACAAAAAAATGCACCTAAATAAGGTGCATTTTGACATAATTTAATTGAAAATTACTTTCCTAATAATCCGTCTTTTAAATCTTCATCTGCTGGGTTGTCTCCTAACCAAATTCCAAATAAAGCTTTTTTAAATTCAAAATTATCAATAGATCCTTTTTTAGTGCCGTTTTTAGAAACTACTACGCCTGAACCTGGAACGTAAGCAATATCAAAAACATCTCCTTTTGTAATTTTATCTTTAAAAAAAGAAATAAATTTTGTTATTTCTGCTTTTATAGGTGTAACATTTCCGTTTGTAGAAGCTTCGAAACCTTCGTTTACGGCAGAAATCATTTTATCTGAAGTAATCATTCCAGAAACAATGGTAAGCTTAATTAAACCCGCATCTTTACTGTTTACGATTGCAGAAGCGGAAGAAGATTTTGCAGGTAAATAAAGAGCGCCTACATAAAGGTCTAACCACATTTTTTCTCTTATTCCTGTTCCGTTTAAAACTAAATTTTCGCCTTGAAAACTTACTTTGTCAGAAACTTTTACGCCCGAAACGGTTTTTTGAGCTTGAACACTTGTTAGCCCTATAAATAGAACCATAATCATACTAAATACTTTGTTTTTCATAGTTTTAAATTTTAATTATTGTAAAGATAAAGATTTTTTTGATTTAAGTTTTGATAAAGATGCATTTAATTCGAATCCCAATAACAAAACCATACAGTTTATCCATATATAAAACATTAATACAAGAAGTGTACCAATAGAACCATAAAGCTCGTTATAGGTTGAAAATTTAACTACATATATACCAAAAAGAAATGATGTAAGTCCAAATAAAATGGTAGTAAATACAGAGCCGTAGCTTATAAATGAAATTTTATTGGTTTCTTTTGTACCATATTTATAAAGTACCGAAACCGTAATTAATATCATTAAAGTTACAAATAAATAACGCCCATATTGTATAAAATAAATATCATTGTTTATATAACCTTTTATTTTTATTTGCTGAATTAAAACTTCAAAAACAACTATTGCTACAACTGTAAATAATAATAAAAAAGATAAGGCTAAGGAAATTAATAATGCAATTCCGTACTGTTTTAAAAAACCTCTATTTACAGTAATGTGAGTAGATAATTCGAAACTTCCTAAAAT
>CBFIIG010000197.1:0-1683 GCA_965662615.1 Flavobacterium sp. | reverse complement strand
TCGTTACACTTCGCAAAACCGTCGGGCTTTAAACTATATCTTTTGCGCGTGCCTTGCAAAAGGATGCCGTTTCAATCCCTCATGCAAAAATCTATATATTGAATTAAAATTTTCATTTATTGAGAATTATTTTTATTTTATTACATTTGAAATAAAACTAACCAACTCAAAACATGAAAAGCATATCACTTTTAAAAATAAACGAGGTATTAAAAGGAACCATAACAGGTAATTCAGACCTTATTTTAACTGCTCCCGAGCAAATTGAAGCCGCTAAAGAAAACGAAATCACCTTTATTGGACATAAAAAATACGAAAAACTTTGGGAAACTTCAAATGCATCTGTAGCAGTTGTAAACGAAGATATTTCAATAGAACCTGGCGAAAACAAAGCATTTATTAAAGTAAAAAATGCAGATTTAGCCATGTCTCAAGTTTTAGAATTGTTTGCTCCTGCTCCACCTCAATTTCAGCAAGAAATTCACCCAACAGCAACAATAGACAGCAGCGCAAAAATAGGAAAAGGAACTAAAATTGGAGCCAATTGCTATGTGGGACCAAATGTTATCATTGGCGATAATGCAATACTTTATCCCAACGTAACCATTTTAGACGAATGTACTATTGGAAACAACACCACAATTTGGTCTGGTAGCGTAATAAGAGAGCGTTGCCATGTTGGAAACCATTGTATTTTACACCCAAATGCTTCAATAGGCGGCGATGGATTTGGTTTTAGACCTTGCCCAGAAAGAGGCTTGGCAAAAATTCCTCAAATTGGTAACGTTATTATAGGTGATTTTGTAGAAATAGGTTCAAACTCTTGCGTTGACAGAGGTAAATTCAGTTCTACCGTTATTGGTGATGGCTGTAAAATTGATAATTTAGTACAAATTGGTCATAATTCTAAAATGGGTAAATTCTGTATTATGGCAGGAAACAGTGGTTTAGCTGGTTCTGTTACCTTAGGTAATGGCGTAATTATTGGCGGAAGTGCTTCATTAAAAGACCACATTACCGTTGGCGATGGCGCAACAATTGGTGCAGGTTCTGGAGTTACAGGCGATGTAGCCGCAAAAGTAACCATGTTGGGTTACCCAGCCGTAGAAGCTAGAACAGCCTTAAAACAATGGGCAATTTTAAAACGAATGGCTACTTCTTAAAAAATTTAAAAAAAACGAAAATAAAAACAAATACAGATAAATAATACATTACCTTTGTGGAAGTATTTACTTCGCTTCCACTGGAGTATATATAGAGAAAGGCAAACTTCGGTTTGCCTTTTTTGTTTTTATAGAAAACACTACTTTTGTTTTATACTTTTATAAAATGCAAGCACTAATTATAGGAACCGTTTGGCCAGAACCCAACTCTACAGCAGCCGGTAGCCGCATGTTGCAATTTATAAAACTACTTAAAAAAGCTGGCTACTCTATCACTTTTGCTAGTGCTGCTCAAAAATCACCTTATTCCGATTCATTAAATGGGGTTAATCAATTGCAAATAAAATTAAATTGCGACTCGTTTAACAACCAAATAAAAGAGCTAAACCCAAACGTAGTGGTTTACGACCGCTTTATGACCGAAGAGCAATACGGCTGGCGAATCACCGAAAACTGCCCCAATGCACTCACTATTTTAGATACCGAAGATTTGCACTTTTTACGTCAAGCCAGACAAACT
>CBFIIG010000196.1:0-1844 GCA_965662615.1 Flavobacterium sp. | reverse complement strand
TGGCAGAAACTACACTTTTTAAAAATGGTTTAAAAAACGGTAAATATTTAAAATATGCCGAAAACGGACAACTTTTAGAAGAACTTGTTTATCTAAATGACGAGTTGCATGGCGAAGCTATTTACCATGATGGTACAGGAAATATAAATCAAAAGGGACAATATAAAAAGGGAATTAGAAAAGGAATATGGACGGTTTTTGAGAATGGTAAAAAAGTAAAAACAAAAGATTATAACTTAGTAAACCCAGAAACGTATAAGCTTACAAAAAATGAGCAAGGTAAAGACGTTCCTCAATCGGCATCACCTAGAAAACAAGAGTAAATGAAAAGAGTAGTAGTAGGACTTTCGGGCGGAGTAGATTCTAGTGTGGCGGCTTATTTGTTGCAACAACAAGGCTATGAAGTTATTGGACTGTTTATGAAAAACTGGCACGATGATTCAGTAACTATTTCCGATGAGTGTCCGTGGTTAGACGATAGTAACGATGCCTTATTAGTTGCCGAAAAACTAGGCATTCCGTTTCAAACCATAGATTTATCTGTACAATACCAAGAGCGTATTGTAGATTATATGTTTAACGAATACGAAAAGGGAAGAACACCAAACCCAGACGTGCTTTGTAACAGAGAAATTAAGTTTGATGTTTTTATGAAAATAGCTCTTTCTTTGGGAGCAGATTTTGTAGCAACTGGACATTATTGCCGTAGAGGAGAAGTTACGCTCCCTAACGGTGAAACAACTTTTCAGCTTTTAGCGGGAAAAGACAATAACAAAGACCAATCGTATTTTCTTTGTCAACTATCACAAGAGCAATTGGCTAAATCGTTATTTCCTATTGGCGAATTAACCAAGCCAGAAGTAAGAGCAATTGCCACAGAATTGGATTTGGTTACTGCAGATAAAAAAGATTCGCAAGGACTTTGTTTTATAGGTAAGGTAAAATTGCCTGTTTTTTTACAACAGCAATTACAACCCAAAGAAGGTTTAATTATTGAAATTCCTGCCGATGCGCCTATTTTTAACGAACAGCCTCAGTCTGAAAATTTAAAAGAAATCTTAGCTTTTGAGTCAGCTAGAAGAGATTATACAAACGAACACGGCGAAGTAAAAACCAAGCACCAAGGAGCACATTATTTTACAAAAGGGCAACGCAAAGGACTAAATGTAGGTGGTACAAAAGAACCTTTGTTTGTAATAGAAACGGACGTTAAAAACAACATAATTTATACAGGTCAAGGCGCAACTCATCCAGGCTTATTAAAAAATACTTTGTTTGTGTATAGCAACGAAGTGCATTGGATTAGAGAAGATAAAAAAATTGCCAATGGTGAAACACTAGAAGTAATGGCGCGTATTCGTTACCGTCAGCCTTTAGAAAAAGCAGTTTTATATCAGTTTGATGATAAAATGTATGTTCGTTTTCAAAACCCTCAATCTGCCATTACAGAAGGTCAGTTTGTTGCTTGGTACGAAAACGACGAAGTACTTGGTAGTGGTGTTATTTCTTAATTTTATAAAATAAGTATGGATTTTTTATACATTGTAATTGGATTGGTTTTATTGGTTTTAGGTGGTAATTGGCTCTTAAAAGCAGCTGTAGATTTAAGCTTAAAGCTCAATATTTCTAAAATTGTGGTCGGTTTAACTGTAGTGTCTTTTGCTACTTCTGCACCCGAATTAATTGTTAGTGTAAAAGCAGCTTTAGATGGTTTTCCGGATATTGCTGTAGGTAATGTAATGGGATCTAATATTGGTAATATTGGTCTTGTATTGGGAGCTGTACTTTTAATTAATCCTATTATTGTAAAGCCTAGTTTTTATAAATTAGACTTACCTTATTTG
>CBFIIG010000195.1:0-1853 GCA_965662615.1 Flavobacterium sp. | reverse complement strand
TCTAATTTTTTTACCAACAGTTTCATTTCTGTTATCTACAAGGGTGCGAATTTCGTGATTTTCTAGCAATTTTAAAACTTTTTCGCCATATTTTTCATATTTCTCACTCAAAGTCAGTATAATAGCTTGTTCTGGCATCAGCCAAAGTGGAAAATTACCTCCAGTATGCTCAATAAGTATAGCTACAAAACGCTCCATAGACCCAAAAGGCGCTCGGTGAATCATCACAGGTCGGTGCGATTCGTTATCACTTCCTTTATAAGTTAGGTCAAAACGTTCGGGTAAATTATAGTCTACCTGAATAGTTCCTAATTGCCAGCTTCTGCCTAAAGCATCTTTCACCATAAAGTCAAGTTTTGGACCATAAAAAGCAGCCTCACCGAATTCTACAACAGTTGTTAGACCTTTTTCTGCAGCTGCATTTATAATGGCGCTTTCTGCTTTTTCCCAGTTTTCATCACTACCAATATATTTTTCTGGATTTTCTTTATCTCTTAGTGATATTTGTGCAGTAAAATTTTCAAACCCTAACGATCCAAAAACATACAATACCAAGTCAATCACTTTTTTAAATTCCTCATCTAATTGATCTGGTGTACAAAATATGTGGGCATCATCTTGAGTAAATCCTCTTACACGAGTTAAACCGTGCAATTCTCCACTTTGTTCGTATCTGTAAACCGTACCAAATTCTGCAAAACGTTTTGGTAAATCTTTATAAGACCACGGTTTTGCGTTATAAATTTCACAGTGGTGCGGACAGTTCATTGGTTTTAATAAAAACTCTTCACCTTCTGCGGGCGTATTAATAGGCTGAAAACTATCTGCTCCATATTTTGCATAATGGCCAGATGTTACATATAATTCTTTTTGACCAATATGTGGTGTAACAACTTGTTCGTAACCAGCTTTTTTCTGTGCTTTTTTCAAAAACTGTTCTAATCTATCTCGTAAAGCAGCTCCTTTTGGCAACCATAGCGGTAAACCTTGCCCCACTTTCTGAGAAAATGTAAACAATTCTAATTCCTTTCCTAATTTTCTATGGTCACGCTTTTTAGCCTCTTCTAAAAGTTCTAAATACTCAGTAAGTTCTTTTTGTTTTGGGAACGAAATACCGTAAACCCGAGTCAATTGTTTGTTTTTTTCGTTACCACGCCAGTAAGCACCAGCTATAGAAAGTATTTTCATAGCTTTTATAATTCCAGTGTTTGGAATGTGACCACCTCTACATAAATCGGTAAAAGTTGAATGATCGCAAAACGTAATAGTACCGTCTTCTAAATTTTCAATAAGCTCTACTTTATACACATTATTTTGTGCTTTATAGTAGTCTAAAGCTTCTTGTTTAGTAGAGCTACGCATACTAAATTCGTGCTTTTCTCTAGAAATAGCGATAACTTTATCCTCAATTTGCTTAAAATCTTTATCAGAAACTTGGTGGTCACCAAAATCTACATCATAATAAAAACCGTTATCAATTGCAGGTCCAATAGTTAAAATTACACCAGGATACAGCTCTTGCAACGCCTGAGCCATTACGTGAGAAGTAGAATGCCAAAACGCTTTTTTACCCGCTTTATCATTCCAAGTAAATAAAACCAAATCACCATCGGTAGTAAGTGGGGTAGCGGTTTCAATGGTTTCGCCATTAAATTGTGCCGAAATTACATTTCTAGCAAATCCCTCACTAATATTTTTTGCCACATCCATTGGCGTAGCACCACTATTAAATTCCTTAATAGTACCGTCTGGTAAAGTAATTTTAATCATTATTTATTTTTTAGAAAGCACAAATATAAAACAAACCACATACACTCACAATATATCTATTTCTTTTATTTGAAGCAGATTGT
>CBFIIG010000194.1:0-1949 GCA_965662615.1 Flavobacterium sp. | reverse complement strand
TTTTTTTAACTGTTGTTTTTCTTCGCTCATTAGGTTGGTTTTATAAATAGTAATGTAGCGTTTTTAGGTGTCAAATAAAAACTAATCTTGAACAATAATTTCTTTAGAATCTTCTTTTTGAAATTCGGGTTGAATAGTGACGTGATTAATTTTGAACTTTTGTAAAAGTAAATGCTCTACATTATTTAAAATACTATTAAATTGTGAAATTGATATGTTATCTATACATTCTAAATGTGCTTCTAAGTGCAATTCATCTTCGTTTAAATACCAAACATGCACATGATGCAAACGTTTTACACCTTCTGTTTTATTTACTAAAGAAACAATTTGTTCAATATTTATATGGTCTGGTGTAAAAAGCATCAGCATTTTTGTTGCCGATATTAATAAATCGTAACCAACATAAAGTAGATAAATTGCAATAGCAAAAGTAAGTACGCTATCTATCCAATATATTTTAAAATAATACATTAAAACACCACCAATAAGTACAGCTACAGAAGCCAACATATCGGTTAATAAATGTAAATAAGCCGATTTTATATTTAAATTATCTTGGTAATCATTTTTTAATAAAAGTACCGAAAGACCGTTAACTAAAATACCCAATCCGGCTAACCAAATTACTAGATTAGGCTGAATTACTTGCGGATTTAAGAAACGTAAAACAGCTTCGTAAATTAAATAAAAGGCAACAATAAGTAAACTTAAAGCATTTACAAAAGCTGCTATTAATTGAGCTCTTTTATAACCAAATGTTTGATTATAAGAGGCTTTTCTTTTAGATAATTTTAAAGCTATATAACTAAAAAGAAGTGAAATAACATCCGAAAAATTATGTAAAGCATCTGAAACAAGAGCTAAACTTCCCGAAAGTATTCCACCAATAATTTGAGCCACCGTAATCACTGTATTTAATAAAATAGAAAGAAAAAGATTTTTTTCTTTGTTGTGATGATGGTGTCCCATAAATTATTTTACATTAAGAACAAGCTATTTTATTAACTCTTGTTGCATGACGGCCACCTTCAAAAGCAGTAGAAATAAAAGTATCAACCATTTGAACCGCTTGTTCTATAGAAGTATAACGAGCCGGAATACTAATTACGTTTGCATTATTATGTAAACGAGCTAATTCTGCTAATTCTTTTGTCCAACATAAAGCAGCACGAATATCTTGGTGTTTGTTAACTGTCATTGCAATTCCATTACCAGAACCACAAATTACAATTCCTAAATCTGCTCTTTCAGCAACTACGTCTTGAGCCACTAAATGTCCAAAATCTGGGTAATCTACACTATCAAATGTATCTGTTCCATGATTAATAACGGTATGTCCTTTCGATTCTAAAAAATGTAGTATTGCTTTTTTGTAGGCAGGTCCTGCGTGATCGTTTCCTATAGAAAATGTCATAATAATTAGGTTGTTGTGTTGAGCAACAAAGTTACATTTTTTTTATAATTTAGGTTTATAATACATAGCAATTAAACGGTAATTTAACCTATAAATAAAGTGTTTATATAAATTAATGTATCTTTGCAAAAGAAAAACACTTCTTTTAAAGTAATTTATTTATTCTGTTATAAAATCAATTGCTAATTATTCCTTCTCTTTTTATCTTTTTTCACTCTTATTATTGGTTCTATAAAATAGTAAAAAAAACGAATGTATTTTTATAAAAAAAGCGTTTGTTAATTAAAATAGTAATGCATTGATATTCAGTTAACCTTAAATTAACATACAATGTTAACAAGTAAAAAAAGAATTTTAAAACTTAAATTGGGTGATTAATAAAAAAAGAGTAATCCAAAAGAGAATTGTAAAAAACTAAAAAAGTTTGGAAGAGTTTTGTATAAATTATTAAACAATTAAATACTGTTATCAACAGAAAAAAAATGAAATAATATTTACAAAAAGCACAAATTATAGGTTATTAACTATTGTG
>CBFIIG010000193.1:0-1984 GCA_965662615.1 Flavobacterium sp. | reverse complement strand
CTTCTATGTCTAAACTAGTTTCTACAATGGCTTCGCGGCGGTTATGGTAATCCATCTGATAGGTTTTTTTGTCCTTTGGTACTTCAATATTATCCACAGGTGCACTTTCTAAAGCATCTCTAAAAGGACCATAATGTGCCGACGCATATTTTGCACTATAACTCATTATGCCTGTATCTACTAAGTTTTCGTCTTCTAAAGCTACTCTAATGTCTAAAATTCTACCGTCCATCATATCACTTGGAGCCACAAAATCGGCACCTGCGAAGGCATGAGAAACACTCATTTGAGCCAAAATAGAAGAAGTTACATCGTTAGCAATTTTTCCGTTTTCTATAACACCATCATGTCCAAAAGAAGAATACGGATCTAAAGCCACATCGGTAAAAACTACCATTTCTGGCAATACATTTTTTATGGTTTTAATGGCGCGTTGCATTAATCCATTAGCATTTAGCGCTTCTGTACCTTTATTGTCTTTTAGGTTTTCTGGTACTTTTACAAAAAGCAAAACCGAACGCAAACCCATATTCCAAAGTTCTTTTACTTCGGTTTCAATACCATCTAAACTGTATCTAAAATAACCCGGCATAGAAGCAATAGGTTCTTTAATTCCCTTACCCTCTAGCACAAAAAGAGGTACTAAAAAATCTAAAGGAGAAAGTGTCGTTTCTCTTACTAAACTTCTAACTGATTCGTTGGTTCTTAATCGTCTATTTCTAATTAATGGAAACATAATTTTATTGTTTAGTTAACCCATTCTTTGGGTGTTTGCAATACTTCTACCAATTTACTTTCTTCTGAGTTGGGTTCTATTTGATGGTCGTAAACCCATTGCACATGTGCGGGTAAACTCATTAATATACTTTCTATTCTACCGTTTGTTTTTAAGCCGAAAAGAGTTCCTTTATCGTGAACCAAATTAAATTCTACATAACGACCACGGCGAATTTCTTGCCAGTTTTTTTGATCTTGATTATAGTCTAATGCTTTTCTTTTTTCAACCACAGGCAGGTAAGCTTCTAAAAAGCTATCGCCAACTTGAGTTACAAAATTATACCAATTTTGCATTTGCATGGTTTCGGTTTCCTTTAAATAATCAAAAAATAAACCACCAATTCCACGAGCTTCAAAACGGTGAGCATTCCAAAAATACGCGTCGCACTGTTTTTTAAATTTCGGGTAAAAAGTTGGATCGTGCTTATCGCAAGCGGTTTTACAAACCGTATGAAAATGCGTAGCGTCTTCTTCAAATAAATAATAGGGTGTAAGGTCTTGTCCGCCACCAAACCACGAGTTAATTACTTTTCCGTTTTCATCGTACATTTCAAAATAACGCCAATTGGCATGAACGGTTGGCACCATTGGACTTTTAGGGTGAATTACTAAACTTAAACCACAAGCAAAAAAATCGGCTTCGCCTACATTGAATAATTTTTGCATGCTGTCTGGCAATTTACCATGAACCGCAGAAATATTAACCCCGCCTTTTTCAAAAACAGCTCCGTTTTCTATAACGCGGGTTCTTCCGCCACCTCCTTCGGGCCTGTCCCAAAGGTCTTCTCTAAAAGTTGCTTTGCCGTCTGTTTTTTCAAGACCCGCACAAATTTGATCTTGTAATTTTTGTATGTATGCGTAAAATTGATCTTTCATTTTTACTTTATTTATTTTAATTTATAAACCAGCATTATCCCTCCTTTATATGGAAGACTCTCGCTGCTCTTATTCCATTTTTCTGCCAAATCGTATCGCTCCCCAGTTTTAGAGTCAAATCCTTTATAAAACCCTTCGTGATAACCGCCTCCTAATGAAACTTCTATGTTGAATTTATCGTTTATTACGTATTGATAACCTACGGTTAAACCAGCCATTATACCATAACCACGCTGAATTAAATCGGTGTCGGTATAATTCCATTTTCTAACATTAAATGTAGAGCCACCTATATTAACTCCAGCAAAAAAACCTTTACCATACGCTTTAG
>CBFIIG010000192.1:0-2079 GCA_965662615.1 Flavobacterium sp. | reverse complement strand
CGATGATGATGCTTTGCATGTAATTGCTCAAAAAGCAGATGGTGCTATGCGTGATGCTCTTTCTATTTTCGACAGAGTAGTTTCGTATTGTGGAAATCACCTTTCGCGTGAAGCCGTTACTGAAAATTTAAATGTTTTAGATTTTGATTATTACATAAAAGTAACCGACTTACTATTAGAAAATAATATACCTCAATTACTTTTAACCTATAACGATATTTTAGCCAAAGGATTTGACGGACATCACTTTATTGTTGGTTTAGCTTCTCATTTTAGAGATTTATTGGTTTGCCAAAACGATACAACCTTATCGCTTATAGAAGCTGGAGACGCTGCTAAAGCAGAATACAGCAAACAAGCACTTAAAGCCGAATCGTCTTTCTTAATACAAGCTATAGACAAAGCAAACAGTTGTGATTTAAGCTATAAAAACAGTCAAAATCAACGGCTTTTGGTGGAATTATGCTTAATGCAATTGGCTTCGATTACTTTTGAGGCCGAAAAAAAAAAGCTGACTTTATAATTCCAGCTTCATTTTTTTACCAAAAAAAGCCAGTTATAATTCCAGAAACGAGTAACGAAGTAAGTATAGAAACAGATAAAAAAACAGAAATTGCTTCAGAATCTATTTCTATAACTCCTGCTCCACAACCAGAATTAAAACAACTAGAACCCAGTTTAAATTCAGATACAAAAAAAGTTTCGGCACTTTCTATTGCTAGCATTAGAGCCAAAAAAGAAATGACATCTGAGCAAGATGACATTTTAAAAGAAGCCGAAAAACAACCCAACGAAACGTTTACAGAAACCGATATGTTGCTGCATTGGGACAAATTTACCACACGCTTAAAAAAGCAAGGTAAAATGTTAATGGCTACTTATATGAACATGAATGTTCCACGTTTAGAAAATGAAATAATATTTTTAGAATTACCAAACGAAAGTACAAAAGAAGAATTTCTTAGCGGTTGTCATGAGTTAATGGCCTATTTAAAAAGTAAATTAAACAACCATTCTATTACTGTAGAGCTAATTGTAAATGAATCGGTAGAGAAAAAATACGCTTTTACACCACTCGAAAAATACGAGAAGTTAAAAGAAATAAATCCAGCATTAGAACTATTACGTACTACTTTTGATTTGGATATATAGCTTTTAAAAATTATTTTAAATTATTTCTTAACAAAATTACTTCAATCGGTCTATTGCTTCTTGGGCCAAATTGACGCGATGCTTTTTCGTTTTCGGAAGAGCATAAAATATACATATTAAAAGGAAATAAGTCTATAAATTGAGTTTGATAAACTCCATTTAAATCTTCAATTTTAATTTTGTAATTATCTGCTGGAAACGTGTTGGTAATGCTTAAAAAATATTGATCTTTTGCATACGGAAAAAACCAACGCTCTTTTTTGCCTTCTTTATTAATGGTATAGTTTTGTTTAAAAACAAGCGGTTTATTGCTGTTTTTCCAACTCAATTGGTTGTTTATGTTTATAACCGTTTGGTTTTCTTTTGTTACAATAGAAATTTTAAGGTTTTTTGCATTTTCTTTCACACCTTCTTCATGTGCATCAACTACTAAATAAGAAGTGAAATCGTAACCGCAATGCTGAATTTGAGCAAACGAAAACACAGAAATACAAAATACAATTAAGGTAAATGTTTTTTTCAAAACTGATAATTTTTATAAAGATAGTAACAAATATAATTCCAAAAAAAAAGACCCGACTATAAATCGGGCATTATGTATTTATTTGGTGTGATTATTTTACATCCATAAGTTCTACATCAAAAACTAAAGTAGCATTTGGAGGAATAACTCCACCTGCACCACTAGCTCCGTAACCTAAATGAGAAGGAATTACAAAACGAGCTTTATCACCTACTTGTAATAATGAGATACCTTCGTCCCATCCTGAAATTACTTGACCTACACCTAATTGAAAATCAATAGGTTGCTTTCTTTTGTAAGAAGAGTCAAATACTTGTCCGTTATCTAAAGCACCTTGGTAATGAACCGATACTTTTTTACCTTTTTCAGCTTGTTTTCCACTACCCTTCTGGATAATTTTATAA
>CBFIIG010000191.1:0-2175 GCA_965662615.1 Flavobacterium sp. | reverse complement strand
TTTTTATGATGCAAGCGCATTACCGCAGTATTTTAGATTTTTCTGATGACGCTATTGCAGCAGCAGAAAAAGGTTTTATACGTTTACAAGAAGGTTTAAAAATAGTTGAAAATATAACTCCATCTAAAACCTCAACTATTGATGTTGCTGCATGGGTTCAGCAGTGTTATGATGCCATGAACGACGATTTTAATACACCTATTTTAATTGCACATTTGTTTGAAGGTATAAAATATGTGAATGTAGTTAACGATAAAAAAGAACAACTTACCGCAACAGATATTGAACTATTAAAAAACACATTAAACGCTTTTGTTTATGATGTTTTGGGAATACCTAAAAACATTACAAACACAAATAACACCAAACAATTAGAAGGTGCAATTGGTATGTTAATTAAAATGAGAGATGAAGCCAGAGCAAATAAAAACTGGGCTTTATCCGACGAAATTAGAGATGAATTAGCAGCAGCTGGAATTGTTTTAAAAGACAGCAAAGAAGGCACACAGTTTTCGTTTTAAAATGGACAAAACTAATGAACATAAATCAAAATCATCATTGTTAAAAACAGTGGTGATTTTTCCTTTTATATTTATCATTCGGTTTTATCAAGTTGCCATTTCTCCTTATACACCCGCTACATGTCGTTTTCAGCCTACATGTTCGCATTACAGCGCCGAAGCATTTAAAAAACACGGTCTTTTTAAAGGTTTTTATTTAAGTACAAAACGTATTTTAAGTTGTCATCCTTGGGGAAAAAGTGGCTACGATCCTGTTCCTTAATTTTTTAATTCACCCAAAACAGCAAGTAAAACATCAATATCTTCGGTTGTGTTTTGGTACGAAAATGAAATACGAATATTAGGTTTTTGTAAAAGTGACTCTTCTAAAACAGCTGCTAAAACATGAGATGGTTTACTACTTCCGCTTTGGCAAGCACTTCCTCTTGAAACCGAAATTCCTTTCATATCTAATTGAAAAAGCAATAATGAAGCCTGATCTGGCTGCAAGGGCAAAATAACATTTAAAATGGTGTCCATTCGGTTTTCACCAACAAAAATAACATCTGCAAAAAGCTCTTTTATTTTAGAAACCGCATATACATTTAATGTTTTTATATGAGCAGTTATAAGATCCAAATTTTGGTAAGCAAGCTCTAAAGCTTTTGCCATTCCTACCACCTGATGCACTGCTTCTGTTCCAGCACGCAAGCCTCTCTCCTGCTCGCCTCCATGTAAAAATGGTTTTAAAAGAGCTGTTTTTTTATGAATTAAAAAACCAACTCCTTTTGGACCGTGGAATTTATGCGCACTTGCAACTAAATAATCTATTTCTAACGTTTTAAAGTCTAAAGGTAATTTACCAACACTTTGCACAGCATCGCAATGAAAAAGAGCATTGTACTTTTTACAAACTTGAGCAATATTAGCAATGTTATGTATGGTTCCTATTTCATTATTAACATGCATTAAACTCACCAAAGTGGGTTTCTCATCAAATAAAACTTGTTCTAAATTGCTATAAGCTCCAGACGAATCCAAAGGCAACAGAACCACTTCAATCGCATATTTTTTTTCTAAAAATCGAATCGTATAAAGTGTTGCGTGATGTTCCGCAGCAGTTGAAATTATGCGTTTTACTCCCAAATTTTCTACTGCATTGGTAAGCACCCAATTGGTTGCTTCTGTAGCACTACTGGTAAATAAAAGTTCATTAGCCTGACAACCCATTTGTTTTGCGATGGATTTGCGGGCTTGTTCTAGTTGTGTTTTTGCTGTTCTACCCTCTTTGTGTGTAGAAGATGGATTTCCATAAACGGAAGTTAATGCATTTGTCATTGCCTCAACTACTTCTGGTCGAATAGGTGTTGTAGCGGCATTGTCTAAATAAACTGTTTTCATAGTATTAGGGCTTAACCCAACCAACCGTCTCTGTCTAAGCTTCTGTATTGTATCGCTTCGGAAATATGATGCGAAACTACTTTTTCTGCTTTTTCTAAATCGGCAATGGTTCGGGCTACTTTTAAAATTCTATCGTATGCTCTCGCCGACAAATTTAAGCGTTCCATAGCAGTTTTCAATAACTGAAGTGAAATTTCGTCTAATTCGCAGTATTTTCTAATTTGTTTGGTGTTCATTTGGGCATTATAATGAATGTTTTCCAAGTCTTCAAAAC
>CBFIIG010000190.1:0-2208 GCA_965662615.1 Flavobacterium sp. | reverse complement strand
TCCAATAAAACCGGTTTTGTCCATCAGTTTCTATCGCTTTTGATATATAATGTGCCGCTTTCTTAAATTGGTTTTTTTTAATGTAAAAGTCGGTTAAAGCTACCCATCCTTTGTCTAGTAAAGGGTCTTCGTGAACTGCTTTTAAATAATTTAAAAGCGTATGTTCATCGTTGCCTAATTTTTCATAACATTTACCTATTCTTAAATGTGCATATGCGGTAGCGTCATCTAATTTTATAGTGATGTGATAACAGGCAATCGCATCTTCGTATTTTTTTATGCGCTCTAATGATTTTGCTTTTTCTAAATAAGCACCAATAAACTGTTCGTCTATTAAGATGGCATAATCGTATGCCCAAATGGCTTTTTTATAATTTTTTAAAGCATAATATTGTCTACCGAGCTGGTGCCAGGCAACTTCACTGTATGGATTTTTATCGATGTAACTTTCTAAAAACACAACGGCATCTTCGCTTTGGTCTAAAAAATCGTAACAGTAAATAATGTTGTATAAGGCAGAATAATCTTCCATGTCTTCTTCTAAACAACGGATAAATTGTTCTTTTGCTAATTCTAATTCATCTTCAAAAAGATATTCCATGCCTAACATGGCATGAATATCTGCGGTTTCATCTGCTAAATCTAAAGCTTTTAACAGCGCTATAATTGCCGATTTATGATTGTTTTTTTTCGATAAAATTGCCGCTTCTTGAATGTAAATTTCATCGTTTAGGGGCTCAATTAGTTTTAATTCATTTAGAATTTTTTCAGCGCTTTCAAGTTTGTCTTCATAAATAAGCATTTCAACTTGAACCAATTTTAAACCGGTAGATTTTGGATGCTGTTCTAAACTTAGTTTGAGGGCTTTTTTTGCTAAGTTCATACGCCCTGTATCCATATAATGCAATACTATATCTTCAAATTCTTCCGAATCGAAAAAAAAGACTTTATTGGTTTTAAGCATCGATTCAAATTTCGAAAGTGAAAAATTTGGCTCGTCTTCTTCAAAACTCATTTTCATGGACTTTTGCTATTGATTTATATTTATAAATATAACGAAAATCTTCTTTTTTTATTTTAAACTTGCTGTATGTTTTAAACAATTTAATTAACAGCTATTTCTGCTGTAATTTCGTCTAAAACGTCTAATATTATTGCACATCCTTTTTGTATTTCTTCTTCAGAAATAGTTAGAGGTGGGGTAATTCGAACAGCTTTTGCTTCAAAAAGTAACCAAAATAAAATTAAGCCTTTTTCTTTGCTTTTGAGTACTATTTTGTTTGTGATTTCATCACTTTCTGTGATTAATGCTAACATTAAACCGCGCCCTCTTATTTCTTTTATAAGCGGGTGTGCTAATTTATTTCTAAATAGTTTTTCTTTTTCTAAACAACTTGGCATTAAATCCGTTTCTGTAATTTCTTGAAGTGTAGCTAGTGCTGCAGCTGCAATTACAGGATGTCCTCCAAAAGTGGTTATGTGTCCTAGTTTTGGGTTGTCCATAAGTAAGTCCATGTGGGCTTCACTAGCAGTAAAAGCGCCAATTGGCATTCCGCCGCCCATTCCTTTTCCCATTACAACTACATCGGGAATTACATTATAGTTTTCAAACCCAAATAGTTTACCTGTGCGTCCAAAACCGGGTTGTATTTCGTCTAAAATTAATAAAGCTCCAACGTCTTCACATTTTTGCTTTACCTTTTGTAAAAAATTATTTTCAGGTTGAATAAAACCGGCTCCACCTTGAATGGTTTCTAATAAAACGCCTGCAGTTTTAGTTGTTATTTTGTCTAAATCGGTTTCGTTATTAAACGTAATAAAAGTAACATCGGGAATAAGTGGTCTAAAAACTTGTTTGCGTTCTTCGTAACCCATTACGCTTAAACTACCCATTGTGTTGCCGTGATAAGCATTTTTTGCCGATATTAATTGACTTCTACCAGTTACTCTTCTGGCAAGTTTTAAAGCACCTTCTATAGCCTCTGTTCCCGAATTGGTTAAATAGGTTTTAGTAAGTGGTTTTGGTAAGTTTTCTGCTAATAATTTACATAACTCTGTAGCGGGTTGTTGGGCATATTCACCGTAAACCATTACATGTGTGTACTTATCTAATTGGTCTTTTATGGCTTGTGTTACTCTTGGGTGTTGATGCCCTAAACTACATGCGGAGACACCTGCCACAAAGTCTAAATGTGCATTGCAATTGGT
>CBFIIG010000189.1:0-2261 GCA_965662615.1 Flavobacterium sp. | reverse complement strand
CTTTCTTTGTGCGTAACATCTACTTTTTGTTCAAAGTCAACTATTTTTTGTTGCAGCGGATGTAAAATAAGCTTTAAGTTTTCTTTATTTAATTCAGCAAACTTAGTCGATTTTTCCTCTAAAATTTTATTGGCTAAATTTTCAAATTCCTTACTAAACTTCTCTTGCAGCTGATTAACTTCTTCTTTCTGTTCTCTGTTTTTTTCTAATAAATGATCAACATCACCTTCTTTTTTAGTTAATTGAATGGTAATTGCCTCTTTTTCTGCTCTCAATTGGTTTATTTGAGCAGTAAAATGTGCGCTCGTTTCTTTTTCTTTTTTTACTAAATCTTCAATCTGAGTGCTTAAACTTTCAGCTTTTATTTTAAAAACAGTATTTTCTTCTTTGCTTTTAGCAATAGCAGTATCGTTTTTAGATTTTGTAATAAAAAAACCAATAATATAGCCTAGTAAAATACCAACAACCAAAAATACAATAGACAACATGGGCGCGTTCATTTTTTTTGTAAAGTTACTAAATATTTTAGCTTTCAAATATTTTTTCGTTTTAGAAACCATTAAACAAGTGTAAAAACGTATTTTTACTCCAAACTACATATATGCATTACCACTTTAAACTTCACAAACCTCACGGCTATATTAGTCAGTTTATATACGAGCAAAAGCGTAAAAAAAAGCGTTTGGGCGAGTTGTATGATTTCCCAGAAGGAACTATGGCAATTGGTCGTTTAGACGAAGACTCTGAAGGGCTTTTACTTTTAACTACAGACGGTAAAATGAGTGAAAAAGTACGAAGTAAAACCGTAGAAAAAGAATATTATGCACAAGTAGATGGCATAATTACTCACGATGCAGTTGCCGTTTTAAAACAAGGTGTAGAAATTGGTGTTAACGGCGAAAAATATACCACTTTACCTTGCAATGCTAAACTAATTGACAATTTACCTATTGTTTTTGGAAAAGGCAAGCGCATACGCGACGAACGACATGGCCCCACTTCTTGGGTTTCTATTACAGTTACCGAAGGTAAGTTTAGGCAAGTGCGAAAAATGACTGCAGCTGTTGGTTTTCCAACGCTTCGCTTGGTGCGGTACCGTATTGGTTCTGTTATTTTAGATGTTGCTGTTGAACAGGTAGAACAGATTTATTTAGAGGCTGTTTTTGGGTAATATTTATTTTTGGTGTATATTTACATCACATAAACAAAACAATATGGCACGACAAAGTATTTCATTAGCAGAACAAAATGATGAATGGTTAAAAAAACAAGTAGCAGAAAAAGAATTTAACAGTAAGAGCGAAGCCGTTAATTACTTAATTAAGCAGGCACGCGACCATAAAGAATATGTGAATTTTGTTCAAGAAAAATTAGCTAAAGCTGAAGAAAGTGGGTTTGCTGAAAAGCAAAGTAGAGAAGAGATGTTAACGGAGTTTAAAGAACGTATATCTAATGTATAGTTTCTTTTTAAGCAAAAATGCTAAAGAAGATTTATGGAGAATTTATGAATATGGAGTCTATAAATTTGGCACAAATAAAGCAGATGAGTATTTTAATTTAATTCAAGATTGCTTTGATAAAATTGCATCTAACCCATTTATGTTTCCTGTTTTTATAGAAAATGATACATACCGCTATTATGTTTGCGGTGCAGATACTATTTATTATAAAATATATAATGATGAAGTAAAAATAATGTCAATTATTGGCAGGCAAAACTTTGTTTAAAATTACACAACTTTAAATTTTCCCAAAACAGCATCAAATAGGATGTTTTCGTTTTTAAAAAGTTGTTCAAAAACACCATTTTCGATAAGCTTGCAAGGTGTATTTTGAATTATTTTTTGGTCTAAAACCACCAACATTTCATCGCTCATTTGTATAGCTAAATCCACATCGTGAGTAGAAAACAATATTGTTTTTTGGGTAGTAAGAGCTAATTTTTTTAATAATTTTATCAGTTGTACCTTGTTTACTAAATCCAAGTGTGTACTGGGTTCGTCTAAAATTATTATAGAGGTGTCTTGTGCCAAAGCTCTAGAAATAAGTGCTTTTTGCAACTGCCCATCGCTAACTTCGGTATGCTTTTTATTTTTATAGTCAATTGCACCCGTTGCGGTTAATGCGTTGTTTATTATTTCTTTATCTTCTGCGGTTAATTTGCCCAACCAATTGGTGTAAGGCTGTCTGCCTAAAGCTACTAATTCATAAACGGTTAATTGACTTTGGGGTAAAGCATCGGTAAGCACAAGACTCATTTG
>CBFIIG010000188.1:0-2283 GCA_965662615.1 Flavobacterium sp. | reverse complement strand
AAACAAGTTTCTTCATAACTATTTTATATTTTGAGCATTAATTTTAATCAACCAATCTGTACCATCTAACCTGTAAACTGAAGTTCTAAGGTTAAAAAAGGGCATTGCGTATTTCAAAGGATTAAAAGTTTCAATAGAAAATTTTAAATCCCTTTTTAAATCCGAATTGAAATTATTAAATAAATCTAACGTAGAAATTTTAACAAACTTCTCATCATTTTGCTCTTTTTCTTTAATAAACTCAATTCGTTCTGTTAATAATTGTTTGTATGATAAAATACGTTGTGGTTCATTTTGAAGTAATCTTTGATAATTGGGACCAAAAAATTCCTTAATGTATTCATCTGCCTTATTTGGAGATATTTGTGAAAAACCGCTAATTGTAATAAATATAGTAAACAATAGTGTTAATAATGATTTTTTCATAAATTTAATTTTAGAATCGTAAATGTATGTTTTTTTATTTAGAATTGAAAAAAGCAATTTAAAAATCTAAAATGATTTATGAACATAAAAAGAAATCAATTTCGTTTAACAAAAAAAAGAAAATATTAAACAAAAATATTCGATTAGTTTATTTATATTTGCAATGTATTTAATCAATACTAACAAAGCACTATAAAAAACAGAATGAATAAAGAACTTTTACACGACGAATTAGGAGATAACCACGTAGCAACATCAGCACAAAACCCTTTTCGCGAAGACGCTTTCAATATAAGCGACCAAGAAAAAATAGAAAGCATCAAAAAAGACGTTACTAATATTTTGCAAACTTTAGGAATGGACTTAACAGACGACAGTATTAGCGGAACACCAAACCGTGTAGCTAAAATGTTTGTTAATGAAATTTTTGCAGGTATGAATCCTGCCAATAAACCTAAAGCTTCTACTTTTGAAAATAATTACAACTATGGCGAAATGCTCGTTGAGAAAAACATTGTGTTATACTCTACTTGTGAGCATCACATGTTGCCTATTATAGGTAGAGCACACGTTGCATACATATCAAACGGGACTGTAGTTGGTTTATCTAAAATGAATCGAATTGTAGAATATTTTGCTAAACGTCCGCAAGTACAAGAACGTTTAACCATGCAAATTGTTCAGGAATTACAAAAAGTTTTAAATACAGACAACGTTGCTTGTATAATAGACGCTAAGCACCTTTGCGTAAACTCAAGAGGAATTAAAGACATAGAAAGTAGTACAGTAACATCTGAATTTGGAGGTACTTTTAAAGACCCAAAAGTTAGAAGAGAATTATTAGACTACATTAAATTGGATACCAAATACTAATCTCTTATTTTTGCATACTACAAATAGTTAGTTATGTATAAATTTGAAAATCAAAAAGTATCCATTTACAATTCTCTTAACGGGAAAAAAGAACTTTTTATACCTATAAATAAAGGAGCCGTAGGCATGTATGTCTGCGGCCCTACTGTTTACAGCAATGTGCATTTAGGCAACGTGCGAACTTTTATGAGTTTTGATGTTATTTATAGGTATTTAATACATTTAGGTTTTAAAGTAAGATATGTAAGAAACATTACCGATGTAGGACATATTGTAGATGATGTTGATGATGGCGAAGATAAAATTGCCAAAAAAGCACGTTTAGAAAAGCTTGAACCAATGGAAATTGTTCAAAAATACACAACCGATTTTCATTTTATTTTAAATCAATTTAACCTTTTTCCGCCAAGTATAGAACCAACGGCTACAGGTCATTTAATTGAACAAATAGAATATATTAAAAAGCTAATTTCTAATGGTTTTGCTTACGAAGTAAATGGATCTGTTTATTTTGATGTTTTAAAATACAACAAAGACCATAATTATGGAAAACTAAGCGGTAGAAACATTGAAGAACTTTTAGACAATACTAGAATTTTAGACGGACAAAGCGATAAAAAAAATCCTCAAGATTTTGCACTTTGGAAAAAAGCAGACCCACAACACATTATGCGTTGGCCTTCGCCATGGAGCGATGGTTTCCCTGGTTGGCATTTAGAATGTTCTGCTATGAGTACTAAATATTTAGGTACTAATTTTGACATTCACGGAGGTGGAATGGACTTGAAATTTCCGCATCACGAATGTGAAATTGCACAAAACCAAGCTTGTAACCAAACCGATGGGGTTAATTATTGGATGCATGCCAATATGCTTACTTTAAACGGTAAAAAAATGAGCAAATCGACCGATAATAATATTTTACCACACGAGATTTTTTCGGGTGAAAACAAAACTTTAACTAAAACGTACTCACCTGCTGTA
>CBFIIG010000187.1:0-2337 GCA_965662615.1 Flavobacterium sp. | reverse complement strand
GTTACTCCAACAGATTATCGTTATCCGTTTTTAGGAGAATAGAAGAGCTTTGAAGTCTTAAGGTCAAAAGTCTTAATAAGTTGAACTAAATAAAAAAGGTTGAGAATTTATTTCTCAACCTTTTTTTATGGTATAATATACTTGTGTGAGGGACAGCAGCGGCATCCTTTACCGCAGCGTAGCGCAGGTAAAGATATAGCGAATTGCCCGACCTGAGGCACGAAGGGCACACCCAAATACTATAAAGGCAAATGCACTACTTTTTTGGTTTCAAAAAACGGTTCGCTAAAAAAATCAGGTATTGCAAATTGAACTGCTTTTGGGTAATCTTGTAATTCTTCGGTTAAATCACCGCCTTTTAAGTACAAAATACCGTTTGCTAATTCGTGTTTGTTTTTGCTTTTAATTTTAGTGGCAATCCACGACACAAAATCGGGCATATTGGTTACAGCTCTACTCACTATAAAATCGAATTTTTGCGGCACTATATTGGCTCTTTTTTGCTCTGCCTTTACGTTTTTTAAACCCAAAGCACTTGCCACTTCGTTAACTACTTTTATTTTTTTAGCAATAACATCTATAAGGTAAAAATCTACTTCGGGGAATAAAATAGCCAAAGGAATTCCAGGAAAACCACCGCCTGTTCCCACATCCATAACTTGAGTTCCTGGTTTAAACTCTAAAACCTTTGCAATAGCCAACGAATGCAACACATGACGTGTGTATAACTCATCTATGTCTTTACGCGAAATTACGTTTATTTTAGCGTTCCAATCAGTATAAAGTGCTTCTAACTGCTCAAATTGTTTTAGTTGTTCAGTTGTTAAATTTGGGAAATGAGATAAAAGGAATTCCATTTTTTAGTATTTTTGACAAAAGTATCACTTTAAACTGAATTGAGTAAATTTTATAAGCTCACTAATTGAGTTTTTAGTATCTTTGAAACGATTATAGATTTACAACACAATTATGGAACAAAACACCCCTACTTTTTCTAAAACAGAAAACATTCGCTTTTTTAGAACCTTAAACAAAAGAGTGAATAGTTATTTTAAAGATAATAACATAAACAAAACCGGAAACTGGAAACTGCACCTAAAAACAATAATAATGTTTGCTGTTTTTTTAACTCCTTACTTTTTTCTAATTGCTATGGATATGCCTTTTTGGGCCTACTTATTACTTAGCGTTATAATTGGTGTTGGAATGGCAGGCGTTGGAATGAATGTAATGCACGATGGTAACCACGGCTCTTATTCTTCTAAAACTTGGGTAAATAAAATTATGGGCGGAAGTATTTATATTTTGGCTGGTAATGTGTACAACTGGCAAGTACAACACAATGTTTTACACCACACGTATACAAACATTCACGGTCACGACGAAGATTTAGATGCAGGACGTGTTATGCGTTTTACAAAACAAGCAGATTGGAAGTATTTCCATAAATTTCAGCATATTTATTCGGTTTTATTATACGGTCTTTTAACATTTAACTGGGCTATTACTACCGACTTTTTACAAATGAAACGCTACCTGAAACGAAAATTATCTTACGGTGAGTTCAAAAAACCATCGGTACGTTGGACAACTTTAGTAATTACTAAAATAATTTACTTTTCTATTTGGTTAGCATTACCCATGATTTTAGGGATTACTTGGTGGAAAGTGCTTTTGGGCTTTGTAGTTATGCATTATACTGCAGGTGTTATTTTAAGTATGGTTTTTCAATTGGCACACGTAGTAGAAGACACTATTACACCATCGCCAAGTGAGGAGGGCGAAATGGAAAACAACTGGGCTGCACACCAATTATTTACAACAGCAAATTTTGCACCTAAAAACTGGTTGGTAAACTTTTATACTGGTGGATTAAATCACCAAATAGAACACCATATATTTCCGCATATTAGTCATATACACTATAATAAAATTGCGAAAATTGTAAAAGAAACTGCAGCAGAATTTGACTTACCATATTACGAATTCAAATCAATGCGTAGTGCGGTTTACTCGCATTTTAAACACCTAAAAGAACTTGGTCAAAAACCTCAACTAGCCTAATTATATGAATCATTTATTATCCGATAGAATAAATAATCTATCGACTTCTCAAACCTTAGCCATGGCAGCTTTAGCCAGAGAACTTAAAGCACAAGGAAAAGATATTATCAGTTTAAGTTTGGGAGAACCCGACTTTAACACACCCGATTTTATTAAAGAAGCTGCTAAAAAAGCCATAGACGAAAATTACAGCAGCTACTCGCCTGTAGATGGTTATGTAGAATTAAAAGAAGCCATTTGTAAAAAGTTTAAAAGAGATAATAATTTAGACTA
>CBFIIG010000186.1:0-2348 GCA_965662615.1 Flavobacterium sp. | reverse complement strand
AAATAAAAAAAGAAACTTTTGTTCCAAATATATTCTTTAACTGAAAAATAAGTTAAAATACAAGCCAAAAATGGTATATTAATTACTATAATAAAATCATTTAAACAGATTAAAAATTAAAATACCAATTTAAGAAATAAATAAAATGTCAATAAAAAAAAACCTACAAGACATAAAAAACACTTTAAATGATTCCGTTATATTGGTTGCGGTTTCTAAAACCAAGCCTATTGCCTATTTACAAGAAGCTTACGATGCAGGTCAGCGTATTTTTGGTGAAAATAAAGTGCAAGAAATGACTCAAAAATGGGGAGAAATGCCAAAAGATATTCAATGGCACATGATTGGGCATTTGCAAACCAACAAAGTAAAATATATGGCACCTTATGTAAGTTTGGTGCATAGTGTGGATAGTTTTAAGTTATTGAAAGAGATTAATAAACAAGCGCTTAAAAACAACAGAACAATCGATTGTTTACTTCAAATACATATTGCCGAAGAAGAAACAAAATTTGGCTTAAACGAAAGTGAATTATTTGAGTTGGTTAATAGTTCCGACTTTCAAAAACTTAAAAATATAAACGTTTGCGGTTTAATGGGAATGGCGACTTTTACCGATAATCAAGAGCAACTAAAACGAGAGTTTTCTTCACTAAAACAATTGTTTGATACTTTTAAAAATAAGTATAATTCAGAAACAATTAAGGCTGAAATTTTATCGATGGGAATGAGCGGTGATTATCAACTTGCTATTTCACAAGGATCTAATATGGTGCGTGTAGGAAGTTCTATTTTTGGAACACGAAATTGATATTCTTAAAAAAAAAAATCAATTGAAATGGCAATGGCAATTAAAAATACAAGAGTAAAGTTCATCAAATTTTAAAAAATAGTCAATTAAAAAATGAATGAGGAAAATCCTTTTTTAGAAAAAATATTCAATTTTGAAAATAGATTGGTTAGATTTGCTGGAGAATGTATTTTCTTTACAAGAAACCTGAATAAGTCTTTTGAAAATGAATATTATAAAAATCAATTAATACGATCTTCAGGAGGTGCTTCATTAAATTTTGGAGAAGCACAAGGCACTATTACTAATAAAGATTTTATTTTAAAAGTAGGTTTAGCCGTAAAAGAATTAAAAGAATCTCGAAATTCATTGAAAATAATAAATTATATAAATGAAGGTGATGAGATTAAAAGAGCATTACTTTTAAAAGAAGTAGAAGAACTAGTTGCTATTGCTTCAAAAATGATAATTAACAAAAAATAAGCTTCCAATATTAATTACTTCAATCAATAACAATCGCAAAAAGGAAAATTGAACATTTTCCGTTTCGTATTGAGTTTTGATATTGAATTTTGATATTGCAATTGAAAAAATGTATTGCATACTCGACATAGAAACCACTGGCGGACAGTACAATGAAGAAGGGATCACCGAGATAGCCATCTACAAGTTCGATGGACATAAAGTAGTGGATCAATTTATAAGTTTAGTGAATCCCGAAATTCCAATTCAGCCTTTTGTGGTTAAACTAACGGGTATTAACAATAAAATGCTTATTACTGCACCTAAGTTTTTTGAAGTTGCAAAACGCATTATAGAAATCACAACCGATTGTATAATTGTAGCACATAATGCACAATTTGACAATCGTATTTTAACCACCGAATTTAAACGTTTAGGTTACGATTTTAAAAGGCCTACACTTTGTACAGTTGAGTTATCTAAAAAGCTAATTCCAGAACAACCGTCGTACAGTTTAGGTAAATTAGTACGCTCGTTGGGAATTCCAGTTACAGACAGACATCGTGCCAGCGGCGATGCCATTGCAACCGTTAAATTATTTAAACTCTTATTATCTAAAGACACGAATAAAGAAATTGTAAAAAGTTATATAAAGACAGGCATAACAAAAGCATTAGCACCTAAATTATTAGATATTTTAGAAGGTTTACCTCAAGCGACAGGTGTGTATTATATTTACAACAAAGCTGGTAAACTGATTTATATTGGCAAAAGTAAAAACATTAAAAAGCGCATCAATCAGCATTTTACGGGAAAAAAATACAATTAGAAGTTTTTGAAGTTACTTGCGAAGAAACAGGCAGCGAACTTATTGCATTATTAAAAGAAAGTGACGAAATTAAAGTCAACAAACCCATTTATAATAGAGCACAACGCAAAAGCATATTCCAATGGGCTTTATATGCCGAAAAAAATGAAGATGGATACAACTGCTTATCTTTACAAAAAGCCGACGGTAGAAAAAAAGAAATCACTTCGTTTACTTCTCCAGCAGAAGGGAAATCGGCGTTATTTAATATTACAGAAAAATACCAGT
>CBFIIG010000185.1:0-2355 GCA_965662615.1 Flavobacterium sp. | reverse complement strand
ACAGGTTTTGATTATGAAAAAGCATTTAAAGCCAGTAAAGCATCTGCGATGCGAGATGAACTGGGTTTAAAAGCTTACAAAGAAAACGGATTTATTTCTATAGATGATGATCACGAAAGTGTTTCTAAAACCCTAGAGTATGCTTATGACGATTGGTGCATTGCACAAATGGCAAAGCATTTACGTAAAACAGAGGATTATAAATATTTTATGAAACGTTCTCAAAACTGGAAAAACCTTTTCGATTGGAATACGGGTTTTATTCGTCCTAAAAAGAATGCAGGTTGGGACGAGCCGTTTGATCCAAGAGAAGTGAATAATAATTATACCGAAGGCAATGCGTGGCAATACACTTTTTTTGCGCCTCACGATACGCAAGGGATGATAAGTGCTTATGGAGGTGAAGAAAAATTTGAAGCCAAATTAGATGAAATGTTTAACAGTGAAAGTAAAACCACCGGAAGAGAACAAGTAGATGTTACAGGATTAATTGGGCAATACGCACACGGAAACGAACCCAGTCACCACATGGCATATTTGTATAATTATATTGGAAAGCCAGAAAAAACAAAGGAAAAAGTACATTATATTTTAAACGAATTCTACAAAAACACTCCAGATGGTTTAATAGGAAACGAAGATTGTGGACAAATGTCTGCTTGGTATGTTTTAAGTGCAATGGGGATTTATCAGGTTACACCAGGAAATACTACTTTTTCACTTGTAGAGCCAATTTTTAAGCAAAGAAAAATTCATTTGTTTGACAATTATTTTTCAGATTTTAGTTCTTTAGATAATTCTACAAATTTTTCATCGCATTATTTTGAATATAATACAGGTCCTGTAAGAATTGCTTCAACAGGAGGTCAATACATACCGCCACCATCTTTAATACCTGTTCTAGTTGCTAAAAGTAAATCGTTTAAAGATAAGTTACCTATTAGTTTTAAAACATGGGATAAAGATGTTGACGTTTTTTATAGTTTAAACGGAAGTGATTTTAAACAATTTAAAAAATCTATTATACTTAAAAAATCAACTAAAATTGATTTCTTTTCGAGTGACGGAAACAAAAAAATAAGCGACACCATCTCAGCGCAATTCTTCAAAAAACCCAACAACTACTTAATTAACATTAAAGGAAAATACAATCCACAATATCACGCTGGTGGTGATGATGGCTTGTTAGATGGTATTTTTGGTAACGAAAATTGGAGAAAAGGGGAATGGCAAGGGTTTCAAAACCAGGATTTTGAAGCTATTATCGATATGTTAGAAGTAAAATCTATTTCAGAAATAAGCTCTAATTACCTTCAAGACACACGCTCTTGGATATTGATGCCAACAAAAGTAGACTATTTTATTTCTGAAGATAACATCACATTTAATAAGGTAGGAACGGTTGAAAACACTATTGACCCTAAAGAATACGAAACGGTTATTAAATCATTCGATTTAAAATTTAAAGCTCAAAAAGCAAGATATATAAAAGTAATTGCAACCAATTTTGGAAAACTACCAGAATGGCATCAAGGGTTTCCTAGTAACGGAGATGCTTTTATTTTTATTGATGAAATACAAATAAAATGAGAATAGCACTTTTTCAGTATGATATAATTTGGGAAAACAAACAGGCTAATTTGGCTTTAATTGAAAAACAATTACAGCAGAACAGTAATTTTGATTTGTTGGTTTTACCCGAGATGTTTACAACGGGTTTTACAATGAATGCGAGTAAAGTTGCCGAAACCATGGATGGTGAAGCCGTTTTATGGTTAAAAACAAAGGCGAAAGAATTTGATATTGCAATTACTTGCAGTTTGGTTATTTACGAAAAAGAAGTGTTTTATAATCGCATGCTTTTTGTGCATCCAAACGGTACTGTTGATTTTTACAATAAAAGACATCTTTTTACACTAGCAGGTGAGCATAATGTTTATGAAAAAGGCTCTGAGAAAAAAGTGGTTCTTTATAAAGGAGTTCGGTTTTGTTTGCAAATTTGCTACGATTTGCGTTTCCCTGTTTTTTCTAGATATAATAACGATTACGATGTGTTGCTTTATGTTGCCAACTGGCCAGTACAACGTATAAATGCTTGGGACGCTTTGTTAAAAGCCAGAGCTATAGAAAATATGTGTTATGCAATTGGAGTAAATAGAGTAGGGACCGACGCAAATAATTATACTTATAATGGACATTCCCAAGCTATTGACTTTTTAGGCAACACAGTTGTTGAACCTTTTAAAACCTCAAGTTTACAGGTTTTTGAAATAAAAATTGACGAATTAAATTTAGCACGAATTAAGCTGAATTTTTTAAACGATAAAGATTCTTTTCAGCTTTTGTAATTACTCT
>CBFIIG010000184.1:0-2379 GCA_965662615.1 Flavobacterium sp. | reverse complement strand
GTTGTTAGTTTAAAGTCTAAAGTTTAAAGTCTAAAATCTAAAGTTTGAAGTTTAAAGTCTAAAGTTTAAGGTTGGGTTTGATTTCAGTATTCAAAATTCGGCATTCAAAATTCGCTTGTTCAATTTTTCAATTTTCATTATACATTATACAAATTTTCAAATCAATCAATCTTCAAATTTCCAAATCATCAAAGTTTCATAAAAAAAATGCCTTCAAGAAATTGAAGGCATTTTTATTATTTAAAATCGGAATTTATTTAATCAGTTCAAAATTGCGTTTTATAAAAGTCGTAAGTTCTTCACCCTTTAATAAATTCTGAGATAATTTTGCTAAATCTAAAGCTTGTTTTACCAAACCGTTTTTAGCAGTTTCATCTTTTGTATTTAAAATAGCAGTTGCCAGTTCCGAGTTGCTGTTTACAACCAAGTTGTACATGTCTGGCATATTTCCCATTCCGAACATTCCACCACCGCCACTTTGGCTCATTTCTTTCATACGACGCATAAATTCTGGCTGTGTAATCATAAATGGCGCCGCTTGGCTGTCCATAGCTTCAACTTGTACAGTGTATGTTTCTTTAGAAACAATTGCTTCTACAGCTGTTTTTAAACTCTCTTTTTCTTCGTCTGATAATTTAGAAATTGCAGTTTCTTCTTTCTTAATTAAGTTATCAACGTGGTCAGAATCTACTCGAACAAAAGTCAAGTTTTCGTTATCACCTTCTAATTTTTGCAATAAATGCGAAACAATTGGACTGTCTAATAAAAGTACTTCGTAACCTTTTTCGTTTGCTGCCGAAATATAACTGTGTTGTGCGTCTTTATTTCCTGCATAAAGCACAACTAATTTTCCGTCTTTGTCGGTTTGTTTTTCTTTTAAGTTTTCTTTTAACTCTTCTAAAGTGTAGTATTTTCCACTTGTAGTTGGGTACAATACAAAAGAACCCGCTTTCTCATAAAACTTATCTTCCGAAAGCATTCCGTATTCTAAAACAATTTTAATATCGTTCCATTTTTTCTCGAAATCTTCACGGTTTTCGTTAAATAAGCCTTTTAATTTATCGGCTACTTTACGGGTAATGTAGTTCGATATTTTCTTAACATTTCCGTCGGCTTGTAAGTATGAACGTGACACGTTTAACGGAATATCAGGCGAATCGATTACACCACGAAGCATGGTTAAAAATTCAGGAACTATTCCTTCTACATTATCGGTTACAAATACCTGATTTTGGTACAATTGAATTTTATCTTTTTGTACTTGTAAATCGGCAGATAATTTCGGAAAATATAAAATACCAGTTAAGTTAAACGGATAATCTACATTTAAATGAATATTAAATAAAGGCTCTTCGAATTGCATTGGATACAATTCTCTGTAAAAACCTTTGTAGTCTTCTTCTTTAAGCTCTGTTGGTGCTTTTGTCCAAGCTGGGTTAGGGTTATTAATAATATTATCAACCGTTTTGTACTCTGTTTTATAATCTTCTGGAGCATTTTCTGGTTTTGGTAATGCCTCTTCTTTCGTTCCAAATTTAATTGGCACAGGCATAAACTTATTGTATTTTGTCAATAAGCCCGAAATTTTACTTTCTTCTAAAAACTCTAATGAATCTTCGGCAACGTGTAAAATAATTTCGGTTCCTCTAGTTTCTTTATCGTGAGGCACTAATGTAAACTCTGGACTTCCGTCGCAAGTCCAATGTGCAGCAGGATCACCTTTATGAGATTTGGTTATAATCTCTACTTTTTCTGCAACCATAAAAGCAGAGTAAAATCCAAGTCCAAAATGACCTATAATTCCGCTGTCTTTAGCCGAGTCTTTATATTGGTCTAAAAATTCTTCAGCACCAGAAAAAGCCACTTGATTAATGTATTTTTCTACTTCTTCTGAAGTCATTCCCAAACCTTGGTCTATAATGTGAATTTTTTTGGCTTCTTTATCAATCTTAACTTCAATAAATGGATTGCCATACTCGGCTTTCGACTCGCCAATAGTTGTTAAATGTTTAAGTTTAAGCGTTGCATCGGTTGCGTTAGAAACCAATTCACGTAAAAATATTTCGTGATCGCTGTATAAAAACTTTTTAATTAAAGGGAATATGTTTTCTACTGAAACATTAATTTTTCCACTACTCATATTTTTGATATTTAAGTTAAACTTTTGTTTAATATGATAGACAAAAGCAATACCAAAGCATATTGAACTGACAAAATGACGGCATATAAAAAGGTTCAAGAAATTTTATACTCTTGAACCTTAAAAATAAAAATCGAACATTAGTTATGCTTCTGTTTCGGGCGACATGTATTTTAATACAATACCAGCCAATGCTGCACCAACTAATGGAGCAACCCAAAACAACCACAATTGACCTA
>CBFIIG010000183.1:0-2439 GCA_965662615.1 Flavobacterium sp. | reverse complement strand
TAAGGTTTGCATTAATAAACCACTTATGGCAACACCCATACCGCATAAAATAGCTGTAATGGCTTTTGGTAGTCTGTACTCAAATAGAATAATATGCCAGGTTTCCACAGTCATTTTTTGTCCTGTAAGTCCTTTTAAAATTTCTGTAAACGGAATAGACACAGAACCCAATGCTAAATTAACCACAAGTACTATTAAAAATAGTAGAGCAATAAGGCTGTAGTTTAAAATTTTTGGGTTTGTTTTCATGGTTTACAAAGTAAAGCAAATTACTCTAAACGTTCAAAAAATTCGAACGAATGATGAGGTAATAGAGTAGGGTGTAGCATTTTTACAATGTCTTTTAAAACCAAATCGGGTCTATTGGGTGCTAATTCATAATAAATAACACCGCCTGTAGCTCCTTTTTTAGTACTAAAAGAAAATACATTTTGTTTTTTATACGCTTCAAATAAAGTATAATTTTCACTATCTGCTTTCATTTGGGCTAAACTTGTATATTGTGCTGGGCCAATCCAATAATTGGCATTTTGAGCAGTTACTAAAACCGACTCAAACGATAAGGATAAACTACCAGTGCCTGATGTTTTTGCCCAAAGATATTCGCCATTTGCATCTGCAATAAGTTGAGCTGCCCAACTGTTTCCGTTTGGTAAAAACCACTGGTCTTGGTACATGGCGCCTGCCATAACTGTGGGTTTTCTTAAAGCCGTTTTTGCACGTTCTTTTGTTTCTAAATAGTCGTTTTCTATTTTGTTAAATAGCCTATCTGCAAGCTCATTTTTATCATACAAAGCACCAAAAAACTTAATCCATTCCGCTTTACCCAAAGGTGAAGTCTCTGTCCAATCGGCATTCATAATTACTTTTTGTCCATTGGCTACCAAATTGTCTTTGGTTTTGTAGTCGCTGTCAACCGTAAAACCTACTAAAACATCGGGTTGAAGTTCAAAAAGAATTTCGGTATTTAAACCGTTATTATTGCCTAATTCTTTAACTTTTCCAGCATCAATTCTACTTCTTGTTTTTTTAGATGAAATGTAATTTAAACCCGCAAAAGCCACTAAACTTTCCGTTTCGTTTAGCATTTCTATAGACGGAATATGTGTTGTAGATGTAACAGCAATGGTTTTTATAGGAACTTCAATAGCGGTATAGTTTTTTAAACTATCAGGAATTACAACTCCTTTTTTATATAAAATATATTTGTATTCATTATGGTCTTCGGGGAAACTATTTTTTACAGTTAGTAGGGTGAAATTACTGTTTTTTTCTAAAGTAAAACCCGTTGCGTATTTTAATGCTTGTTGCGTTTTTATCTTGTTTTTATCTGCTGCTTTTTTAGGTTGACAGCCTACAAATAATAGTAAAACAAGCGCTATTTTTAAAATGTGTTTGTACATTTTTATTTTTTTACAAAAATAGCAATTTTAAATTCAATTAAATAAGGCATTGATTTATAAATGAGTTGTGTGTTCTCTAAATTAAATGTAGTTTTGCTGCAGAATTAAGGTTATTTACTTTTTGTCATAATTAGTAAGTATTAAAAGGGAATTTGGTGCGTGTATTCACAAATCCAAAGCTGTTCCCGCAACTGTAAGCTATAAAGCTTGTTATTAATCCATAAGACCACTGTTTTTTTAAATGGGAAGGTCAATAGCAAGACGCAAGCCAGGAGACCTGCCTAATTCTTTGATGTACAAACTTTCGGGAAAAAAAGTTTGAGTATGGTAAATTCTATACTTTTCTCCCACATGTTGGATTTTTAAACAAAAAGATGAACAAAAAAACAATTCGTCTTAGTTGTGTTGCGGTTTTATGTGCTGTTTTTGCTTCTGCTCAAACAAAAGATACTTTGGCTACACAATTAAATGAAGTGGTAGTTTCGGCTACTAAATTTGCAACTCCTAAAGAGAAGTTGGGTAAAATTATTGAGGTTATTTCTAAAGAAGATTTAGCCAACAAACAAGGGCAATCTTTAGCCACTGTTTTAAGTCAGGTTGCAGGTGTAGAGATAAATGGAAATCAGTCTGCCGGTGGTAAAAACTTGAGTTATTTTATTAGAGGAGGACGCAGCAGGCAAGTAGCCATTTATATTGATGGCGTGCCCGTAACAGATGCATCTGGTATAAATTTACAGTATGATTTGCGTTTACTTCCTGTAGAACAAATTGAGCAAATTGAAATTTTAAAAGGGGCTTCTAGTACACTTTATGGTAGTGGAGCAGCAACTGGAGTTATTAATATTACGCTTAAAAAAGCAACTGATAAAGCATTGGGCGGACAAATAACGACTAGTTTTGGTTCACAAAATACAGCAGATGATCAGTCGTTTAAAGCACAAGATGTGAATCAATCGCTTTTTTTGTCGGGTAAAAAAGCCAAATGGAATTATATTACGCAACTAAACAGAACAGAACAAAGCGGCATGTCCGAAGC
>CBFIIG010000182.1:0-2496 GCA_965662615.1 Flavobacterium sp. | reverse complement strand
AAAAACCTAGACGAAACAGGTAAAATCCAAAGAGGTCATTTTAGTTTGTTGCGTTAATTTTATCTTCTATTTTTAAAGTATTGCAACATAATCCTTTTGGTATTTAGTTTTTCAAAAAACAAATTTTAAAGAAGCAACAAAAACCTTCTATTGCTTAAATTTTATTCTTTTAGTTAGAACTTATTGGTTTAAAAGTTGAATTGAAATCATCAATTCAACTTTTATTTTAGAAATTGTTAAAATTTCAACAACTATAAAAAAAAGGGTTAAAACACCCTTTTTTTTATAGTTGATTAACCCTACTTTTTATATTCATTTATTATAACCTTTGTAAAACAAGAATAAATTTAAACATTGGTATTAACATAAATATCAATGTAGAGTAAAGAATACTAATAAACAACTCTTTTAACTTATAAATGAAAAAATGAAATATTATATTTATGTAATAGCAATTTGTTTTATATTTTTTGGATGTAATCCAGAAGATATAATTGAAACAACTTTAAACCCTTGTGATAATGCCGCACAAGGAGTCTCAATTACTAATTTTAACGAGAATTACTTAATTGATGACCTGTCAATTACGGTACATTATGTTACAGGACACCCTTTAGGAAACTATTTTCATATATTTAATAACACGAGCCCAACAACTACCAATTTTTATACTTTTGCTGTAAATAGTGGAGAAACATCAACATAAGAACAAAGTTGGAATAGTTCTGCTGGTAGTTTCTTATCTGTAAATAACATACCTTTTTACGGAACCCAACTAAATCCAATAAATCTATTAACAGTAGAAGGAGGGGCACAAGTTGGAGATAGAATTTTCATTGATTTTAACGGAAACAATGGTAGTATTCAAGGTCAATATTGTGTAGAAATAGATGAGGTCATATCGTCTTCTGATTTTGTTTATATAACAGACGGTACTGATTTTAAAATTGTTAATGTAATTGACCCTTACTTACCTTATATCGAAAATTCAATTTCTGCAAATACAGCTTATTTTATTGAGGTTATTAATGATAGAGCTTATATAGGATACTTTGATGCTATACAGCCTTTTATGGACACATATAATGTATTTGACCCAAACAATTTAAATACAATTCAATCAATTAGTAAAGATAATCAATTTGGAAGAGTATCTGATATTGAAAAAATTGGAGATTATATATATGTTTCAGACGAATATAAAGGTATTCATCATATAAACACCAATAACGGTTCTGTTTTTTCATTTGAAAATCATGATGTAATGAGTTTATCTTTTTTAAATAATAAAATAACTTGTTTAGGTATTTGGGCAGGGTTGTATGGTTATGATGTAAATGACCCAAGTGCTCCAAACAATTTAAATTACACATTAGATGTATATACTGATATTGATATTGCATCTTACCCTCATACTACAGGCAGTTTTCATAGCTGGATACGGAATAATGGAACATCTCATTTTGTAGCAAATATTTCAGACTCAAAACTTAAGAGAGTAGAAGAAAATACAAACGGCTATTCAGTAGTAACTGAACTGGACTTATTAGGTTATGCCACAGCTTTTACAATCGAAGGCAATTATGAATTTATTACTACCAGTGCAAGTACTGCTGCTCCGTTACAAACAAGCTTTGACCGTATAACAATGGTAGATTTAACTACAATGACTGTTGTTGACTCACATACATTAAACAACGCTAGCGGAGTTGCAGTTAAAGCTGGTATTGCTTATGTGACTGCCGCAAACGGCTTACATATTTATGATACAAGTTTTGGAAATTTAAACTTAATAAATACATTTCCTCAAGGATTTGGTAGTTATATTTCTATAAACAATTAATACTTTACTTATGAATACAAAATTAAAATTCAGCATTCTAGCATTAACTTTCATATGCCTAAGCTGCGACAACAATGATGATGCGTCTTCTGAGCCAATTTTAGATGGTTTTACGCATAACGGTGTATTTACACCAACACCAAACGCCTATTTTGAAATTGATGAAGACGACGATAATCCAGTAGATGGTTTTCCTGATGAATATATTTTTTTCTTTTTAGATGGACGTATGGCTGATGGAGATGACTTAGGAGCACCACCTAATGCAAATGAATATGTTTTTTCATTAAACACATCAAATTTTGTTTTTTTTAACTTAAAAGTATCAGACAATCCAAGTTTAGCAAATTCAGGTCCAGTTGCAGGCGAAACCTATTTAGGTGATATTTATAATGCAACATCTAATTCAACACCAAATACTATAATAGTAAAAAATTATTTAGGAGCTATGGTTCCATTTAATCCTTCTTATTTTATAAATGGAATTGAATATGGTAATCCTTCAGCAGATGACTTCACTAATGTACAAGGCTCAAATAATCCAGCGCCTACTTTAACAGTTAATACTATAAATATAAATACTACGGACCCGTCACAAAGCACTATTAATGTAGATTATGTTTATGTAAATAGTCTTGGCGAAACTTTTACAG
>CBFIIG010000181.1:0-2518 GCA_965662615.1 Flavobacterium sp. | reverse complement strand
AAAAACTACTCTTCCTCTTTCTTAATTACGTTTCTGGCAACTTCAATTTTATATTTTTTGCCTTTCATTTTGAGGCTACTAATGTGTTTTAAAAAGTCGCTTACTTTGTTGTATTTAACTGCTGCAAAAGACACAAAATCTTTAACTTCAATTAAACCCAAGTCGCCTTTTTCTAGTTGTCCTTTTTGAGAAAAGAACCCCACAATATCAAATTTATTTAATTTATTTTTCTTTCCTCCACTTATATAAATGGTTTGAAACTGCGGAGGTCTTGGTAATTTTGTTGCGGTTTCTAAAACTATTTTTTCGGTGCTATAATCTAAATATTCGAGTTGTTTTTCACTTTCGTGAAGTAAAACATATGCCGTTCCAGTAGCCGTCATACGAGCAGTTCGACCATTTCTATGGATAAATTCTTCTTCTTTAAAAGGCAAGTGATAATGAATCACATGATTCATTTCTGGGATATCTAAACCTCTGGCACCTAAGTCGGTAGTAATTAAGTAACTTATACTGCCATTTCTAAACTGGATTAATGCACGTTCTCGCTCATCTTGGTCTAAACCACCGTGATAAAATGTAGCGTAAATGCCTTTTTCATTTAAAGCATCGCTTAAACGTTCCACAGCATCTCTATGGTTACAAAATACAATAGCACTTTCACCTTTTAGCGTGCAAATTAAATTAAAAAGAGTACTTATTTTATCCTTTTCTGGAGAAGCAATCAACTTTAATTTTAAATTAGCATTGGTTTCTTCTTCTACTAAAAAATCCAAAACCGTTGGGTTTACAACTCCTGTGTATTTTGGAATTTCAATTCCGGCTGTAGCCGAAACCAACATGCGTTTATTTAATTTAGGCAAACACTTTATTATATATGACATTTCTTCATGAAAGCCCAAAGTCAACGACTTATCAAACTCATCTAAAATTAATGTTTGAATGTTATCGGTATTAAAAGTGTTGCGTTCTAAATGATCGGCAATTCTACCTGGCGTTCCAATTAAAACGGCTGGCGGATTGCTTAAATTTTTAATTTCTACATCTAAAGCGTGCCCACCATAACAGGTGTTTACTTTATGTGATGTACCCATTTTTTTCCAAACCTTTTCTATTTGAAGTCCTAATTCCCGCGAAGGAACTAAAATTAAACATTGCACTTGGTTATTATCTTCTTCTAAAAGTTGTAAAACAGGCAATAAAAAAGCAGCTGTTTTACCAGAACCTGTTGGCGAAAGCAATAAAACATTTGGGTTTTGTAAAAAAGTAGATTGCGCTACTTCTTGCATTTCGTTAAGAGCAGAAAAACCTAAATTAGCAAGTATATTAAGCGATGGGTGTGTTGAATTCATTTGGCAAAGATACTAACATTATTTTTACGCATTAGAAAAGATTTTTGTGCAAAAAAACGAGTTTATCTTTTATAAAAATTTTATATTTATAAAATGAAAAACGTATTTTTTTTATTTTTAGTTATTTGTCCAACTTTTCTAATCGGACAAACTTATACTTTTGACAAGGCTATTAAATGCACACACAATTCAGTTGGATGGATAAATTTAAAAAAAACATATATCTCTAATTCCAATGAAAGTTCTTATTCTTTGCACGTAGTAAAGAGAAATGAAAAAACAACAGGTATTTTATACGACGCTACTTTTTCAAAAGTACATTTTTTCGATGTAAAAGATTCAGAGTTTAAATATAAACACACTACTCTCATAACTAAGTATGGAGAGGACAATGTTAGTTCATATAAATTTAATCAATTAGGGAAAAACAAACTTGAATTCACTGCTTTTGATGTTAATAAAAAACGCATCATAAAATATAAAATGAAAATTAAAAAAAGTGAAACAAATTATTTTAAATTGATAAGTAATCAAATATTAAGTGAACTTTATTTTGACAGAAATATTAAAGTGCCATTCAATTTTAAAATATCTAAATTAACTGGATACATGAATGGAGGAGATAGATTTTCTCTGAAAATAGATAAAATAACTGAAGTAAATATAAGTATTACAATTCCTAAAGAAGAAAACATAATCATATTTTAATATTCACCAAACAAGTAGTACTCACCTGTAAAGCCGAAGTATGTTTAAAAAATAAAGATTTAGCACCCACAGTAGCTTCAATTAAATAATAATCGCCTTTAAAATAATTTTCTACTACTTTTACCTCTACTCCATTTTCTGGCACTACAACTATTTGATGTGGATAAACCAATTTTTCTTCGCCGTGAATAAACACCTTATTTATATTACCAAATAAAGAACCAACGTAATACGATGGCGGATTTTGATATAAAAACTCAGGTATGTTTTGAACCAGTTTTTCACCTTCCTTCATTATTAAAATTTCGTCTGCAAACGATAAAGAATCATTTACATCGTGCGTTGCCATTACACAGGTTATTTCTTCTTTTTTAATGTATTTAAAAAGCTGTCTGCGTAATTTGTTTTTTCTAAAATTATCAATATGACTAAACGGTTCGTCTAATAGTAAAACCTCG
>CBFIIG010000180.1:0-2586 GCA_965662615.1 Flavobacterium sp. | reverse complement strand
ATATATAAACCAATCGGCCGTTTACTGTTCCATAACCTTTAATTACACCATCACCGAAATACTTTTGATCTGCAATTCCAACATCGGTGGTACGATGTGTTACTAAAACACCTAATTCTTCAAAAGAACCTTCGTCTAAAAAATAATTTACACGCTCTCTAGCGGTTAATCGTTTTTTACTGTGCTGTTTGTCTATTCTTGCCTGACCGCCACCTAAATGGGCTAAATCTGTTTTATCTCGTAATTCTTTAATTTTATCTTGCATTTTTATAAGTCTAAAATGAGTTTGCTACACGCAATATTTCTTTATCTTCTAAATACTGTTTTAAAGCCACAATTGCGGCAACTTCTGCCTCTTGAGTTTGTTGAGCAATTAATTGTTCAGCATTAAAGTATTTTTTAACAAAATGAGTGTCAAAATCACCACTTCTAAACGCTTCGTGCTCACACACAAAAGTACCAAAAGGCAAAGTTGTACTCACTCCTTTTATTTTGTAGTTTTTAATGGCTTGTATCATCAACTCAATAGCTTCCTCTCTAGTATCACCATAAGTAATAAGTTTAGAAATCATTGGGTCATAGTAAATAGGAATATCCATGCCTTGCTCAAAACCATTGTCAACTCTAATTCCTTTGCCAACAGGCAAAACATATTCTTCTAAATTACCTACCGAAGGTAAAAAATCATTCAACGGATCTTCTGCATACACACGTAATTCTAATGCATGTCCTTTTATTTTTAAATCTTCTTGTTTAAATGGCAAATGTTCTCCTCTAGCTATTTTAATTTGAAGTTCTACCAAGTCTAATCCTGTAATCATTTCTGTTACGGGGTGTTCTACTTGCAAACGTGTATTCATTTCTAAAAAGTAGAAATTATGATTTTCATCTAACAAAAATTCTACGGTTCCAGCACCCAAATAATCACAAGATTGAGCCACTTTTACAGCCGCTTCTCCCATTTGCTTTCGCAATTCTGGTGTTAAAACTGCCGATGGCGCTTCTTCTACTACTTTTTGGTGGCGGCGTTGCACACTACATTCTCTTTCAAATAAATAAACCACATTTCCATGGCTATCTGCTATAATTTGAATTTCGATATGACGAGGTGATGCCACATACTTTTCTATAAAAACAGAACCATCTCCAAAAGCCGATTCGGCTTCACTAATGGCACGTTTCATTTGCGATTCAAATTCTTCGGTGTTTTCTACCACACGCATTCCTTTACCACCACCACCTGCAGATGCTTTTATTAAAATAGGAAAACCTATTTCTTTAGCAACTTCTTTAGCTTTAGCAATATCAGTTATGGCTTTATCATAACCAGGTACCATAGGAATGTTATAGGCTTTAACGGCTTCTTTAGCATCTAATTTGCTACCCATAATATGTATAGCTTTAGACTTAGGCCCAATAAAAGTAATGCCATTTGCTTCTGCTTTTTCGGCAAAAGAAGCATTTTCACTTAAAAATCCGTAACCTGGATGAATTCCATCTACTCCCAAAGATTTGGCTACTTCTATAATTTTATCTCCTAATAAATACGATTGATTAGATGGTGCTTCGCCAATACAAACCGCTTCATCTGCCATACGAACGTGAGGCGCATTTCTGTCGGCTGTAGAGAAAACAGCAACTGTTTTAATTCCCATTTTTTTGGCAGACTGCATAACACGAATTGCAATTTCACCTCTATTTGCTACTAATATCTTTTTCATTTTATTCAAATTCTATTAATAAATCTCCTTTATCTACAGCTTGACCTTTGGTGATTTCTATTTTTTTAATTATTCCAGCTCGTGGTGAAACCAAGGCGTTTTCCATTTTCATGGCTTCTAATATTAAAAGTGTATCTCCTTCTGCTACTTCTTCGCCTTCGCTAATGCTTATCTCTAAAATTAAACCGGGCATAGGTGCTTTAATTGCGTTTACTACTTTACCTGCTCCAACTTCAAAACCCATTTCTTTAATAAGTAAATCTAAATCGTCTTCAATTTTTACTTCATAAAGATTATTATTTACCGAAACTGAATATGTTTTAGCATTAAAATTTGCTGAAACTATGTCAGTTTCATACGATTGATGATTGGCTAGTACATGTGCTTTTGTATCAGTTAGGTTTAAAACATCGGTTTGCTCTAAATCGTTGATTTGTTTTTTAAATTCAAAATTTGAATTTACTTTTAAATTGTATGTTTTTGACATAAGTTTTAATTTATTGCCGTAAATTTACAAAATGAAAACGTTTTCGTAATTAAATTTTAATAAAAAACTTTCAACTTCAATAATGAAAAAATCTATTATTTTATTTTCAATTCTATTTTTTAGTTCATGCAAAACCAAACAACAATTTGAGACTATTTGGATTAATCACTCTAAAGTACCTTGTATGACAATGGTTCTTACTGAATGTATGCAGTTATGCGATGGAGATAATGAACCCAACAATAAATGGAGAAATTTTTCGGATAAAATTGAAGGTTTTAATTTTGAAGAAGGATACCTTTATAAATTAAAAGTAAAAAAAGAAATCATTAAAAACCCACCTGCTGATGCCTCAAATTTTAGATATATTTTGGTAAA
>CBFIIG010000179.1:0-2599 GCA_965662615.1 Flavobacterium sp. | reverse complement strand
AAAGGTAAAATCAAAAGTTCTAACTGTTGCCGTAAATGAATTTTTTCGTGATTCACAAGTACTGCATTTTTACGTAATGCTCTATCAAAAACAACAACAAAAGGCCATAAAGTTATGGCTTTGTATGAGCTCTTGCGTAAAAAATTAAAAACCAGTACAATCATTTCATTTAAACTTGCTAAATTTGTAGCTATGAGCAAAAGTAATCAAAATTTACAAGAAGGTATCGATTATTATTACACGCCCGAAGGTTACAAATGTTTCACCGGAAAATTTCATTTAGACCGCGGCTATTGCTGTAAAAGCGGCTGCAAACATTGTCCTTATGGCTACGATAAAAAAACAAATACGATAAAAAAATAATGAGGGCGAGTCCCTCCTAAGTCGGGTCGGGCTATTCGCTAAATCTTTGCTTCCGCTACGCTACAGCAAAGGATATCGCTACTATCCCTCTCGCAAACTACAAAACACAACAACATGACATTTAAAGAACACGTTTTACAAGGTATTCCAGACCAATTGCCACCACCGCAAGCCTTTGACCCAAGTATAAACCACGCGCCCAAACGCAAAGAAATACTTTCGGCAGAAGAAAAAATACTGGCTTTAAAAAACGCCTTACGTTATTTTGACCCAAAACACCACGCTACTTTATTGCCAGAGTTTAAAGCCGAATTAGAAACTTATGGACGCATTTACATGTACCGTTTTCGTCCCGATTATAAAATGTATGCCCGTCCAATAGACGAATACCCTGGTAAAAGCCATCAGGCAAAAGCCATCATGTTAATGATTCAGAATAACTTAGATTATGCTGTAGCACAACATCCACACGAATTAATTACCTATGGCGGTAACGGAGCCGTTTTTATGAACTGGGCACAATACCTGCTTACCATGCAGTATTTAGCCACCATGACAGACGAACAAACCCTTGCCATATATTCGGGTCACCCTATGGGGTTGTTCCCTTCTCACGCAGGTGCTCCCAGAGTAGTTGTTACAAACGGAATGGTAATTCCTAACTACTCTCAACCAGACGATTGGGAAAAAATGAACGCATTGGGTGTTTCTCAATACGGACAAATGACTGCGGGTAGTTATATGTACATTGGTCCACAAGGTATTGTTCACGGTACTACCATTACGGTTTTAAACGGATTTAGAAAAATAAAGAAAAACCCAGCTGGACATTTATTTGTAACCTCTGGATTAGGCGGAATGAGCGGTGCACAACCCAAAGCAGGTAACATTGCAGGTTGCGTTACCGTTTGTGCCGAAGTAAACCCCAAAATAACTAAAATTCGCCACGAGCAAGGCTGGATAAACGAAGTTTGCGAAAGCATAGAAACGTTAGTACCAAGAGTTAAAACCGCTTTAGCCAATAAAGAAGTGGTTTCTATTGCATATTTGGGAAATATAGTTGACGTTTGGGAACGTTTTTATGACGAAAACATTACTATCGATTTAGGTTCAGATCAAACCTCGTTACACAACCCGTGGGCTGGTGGTTATTACCCTGTGGGCATGAGTTTTGAAGCTGCTAACGATATAATGGCTAACGATCCCGCTTTATTCAAACAAAAAATACAAGAAACACTTCGTAGGCATGCCGTTGCTATTAATAAACATACTGCAAAAGGCACCTACTTTTTCGACTACGGGAATGCCTTTTTACTAGAAGCATCAAGAGCAGGAGCCGATATTATGGCAGAAAATCACATCGATTTTAAATACCCAAGTTATGTACAAGACATTATGGGGCCAATGTGTTTTGACTATGGTTTTGGTCCTTTCCGTTGGGTTTGTGCTAGCGGAAAACCAGAAGATTTGGCTAAAACCGATGCTATTGCTTGTTCTGTTTTAGAAGAAATAATGAAAACAGCACCTGTTGAAATTCAACAGCAAATGGCAGATAATATACAATGGATAAAAGGCGCGCAAGACAACCAATTGGTAGTTGGCTCACAAGCCCGTATTTTATATGCCGACTCCGAAGGTAGAATTAAAATTGCAAGGGCGTTTAATGAAGCTATTAACAAAGGTGAAATAGGCACTGTAATTTTAGGTAGAGATCACCACGATGTATCGGGTACAGATTCGCCTTACAGAGAAACCTCTAATATTTATGATGGTTCTCGCTTTACAGCCGATATGGCTATACAAAACGTAATTGGCGACAGTTTTAGAGGCGCTACTTGGGTTTCTATTCACAACGGTGGTGGCGTGGGCTGGGGCGAAGTAATAAATGGCGGATTTGGTATGGTTCTTGATGGTTCTACAGAAGCAGCTAAACGTTTGGAAATGATGCTTTTTTGGGATGTAAATAATGGTATTGCTCGTAGAAACTGGGCCCGTAACGAAGGAGCCGTTTTTGCTATAAAGCGTGCCATGGAATCACAGCCTTTACTAAAAGTAACTTTGCCAAACCAAGTAAGTTCCGATTTGCTTTAGGACTGCTAAAAATAATAGTAATTTAAATCTATTTCTTATGAAAAAAAGTATTGCAATTTTAGTGGTTAGCTTTGTATTGTTCTCCTGCTCTAGTGTGCGAGTATATCAGGATTTCGATACCAAGTCCAATTTTAATAACTTCAAA
>CBFIIG010000178.1:0-2621 GCA_965662615.1 Flavobacterium sp. | reverse complement strand
TACTGATTTTAAGGGTTTTCACGAATTTTAAAAACTACCTTGCTTACTACTTTTAAATATTGATGTTGATTTTTGTCATTGCTTTTTGCAATTGAGTTTTAAGGTTGTTTTTTTTACCACAGATTACACAGATTTTCACGGATTTTAAAAACTTACTTACTACTTTTAAATATTGAAGTTGATTTTTTGATATTGCTTTTTGCAATTGAATTTTAAGGTTGTCTTGTTTTATAAAATACATTCAGCTTATCCCCTAGCCCCGATTGCAGTGTAAAGCTTTTTTGGTGGGTTTACTTATTTTTTACAGCAAAGCAAGAGCGACTTTAGAAGCTACTTGTATTGCGTTGTAAAAAAAGCAAAGCCCTAAAAAACTTGCAACGGAAAGCGGGAAAAAGCTACTTAAATTTTGTATTTTTGTGATTACTAAAACGATTGAATTCTATATATGGAAGCTAATTTTGAAACGAATCCGTTAATTGACCGTTTACCAAAACATTTAAAGCAGTTTATAAAACCGCAAGATTATGCCGATTACACGCCTATAAACCAAGCGGTTTGGCGCTATGTGATGCGTAAAAATGTAGATTATTTGGCTAAAGTGGCTCACGAGAGTTACTTGGAAGGCTTAAAAAAAACAGGCTTGGAGGTTAATGCAATTCCGAATATGTATGGTATGAACCGTATTTTAAAGGAAATTGGTTGGGCTGCTGTTGCAGTAGATGGTTTTATTCCGCCCAATGCGTTTATGGAGTTTCAGGCATACAATGTGCTGGTAATTGCCAGTGATATTAGACAATTAGAACATATAGAATACACGCCCGCCCCAGATATTATTCACGAAGGTGCTGGGCATGCGCCTATTATTGCAAACCCAGAATATGCTGAGTATTTGCGTCGTTTTGGAGAAATTGGTTGCAAGGCCATTTCATCGGCAAGGGATTATGAAATGTATGAAGCGGTGCGTTTGCTTTCTATTTTAAAGGAAGCAGAAGGCACTCCAGAAGCAGATATAAAAGCTGCCGAGGATCAAGTGGATTTTTTACAAAACAACATGGGCGAACTTTCGGAAATGTCGCGCATACGAAACTTACACTGGTGGACGGTAGAATATGGTTTAATTGGAACGGTAGAAAACCCAAAAATATACGGCGCTGGTTTACTTTCGTCTATAGGTGAAAGCGCCTGGTGTATGACCAACGAGGTTAAAAAAATACCGTATGACTTGTCTGCTGCCGACCAAACTTTTGACATAACAAAACCGCAACCTCAGTTGTATGTAACTCCCGATTTTGCAAAATTAAGTTCCGTTTTAGAGGAATTTGCAAATACCATGGCATTGCGAACAGGTGGTCTAGAGGGTATAGAAAAGGTAATAAAATCGAACGCTTTAGCAACGGTTGAGTTGAGTACAGGTATTCAAATTTCGGGAATCTTTAGCAACGTAATAGCATACGACGGAAAACCAATTTACATACAAACTACTGGCCCTACAGCACTTTCATACAGAGAAAAAGAGTTGGTAGGACACGGTATTGAATACCACGCAGAAGGTTTTGGAAGTCCTATTGGAAAACTAAAAGGCATTAACCTGGCTATAGAAGACATGAGTCCGAGAGACTTGGAGGCTTATGGAATTTATGAGAATAAAGCCGTTACCCTAGAGTTTGAAGGGAATATTATTGTAAAAGGAGAAATTATTACAGGAAGTAGAAATCTACAAGGCGATATTACCGTAATTAGTTTTAAAAATTGTTCGGTTACACATGGCGAAACTATTTTATTTGCTCCAGAATGGGGCGTGTATGATATGGCTGTGGGTAAAAAAGCAGTTTCTTGTTTTAGCGGTGCTGCCGATGTAAACAGTTTTGATACGATTACGCATGTGCCTAGTTCTACTACTATAAAAGCGACCTTTTCGGAAACTCGAAAAACACTTGAAAATATGTATGCAGAAGTGCGAATAATTAGAGAAAGTAAAAAAGGACACGAAGCTTTAGCCTCTATTTTTAATAAGCTAAAAACCAATTATACTAACGACTGGTTATTAGCGGTAGAATTAGCCGAATTAGCTAAAATAAATAACAACAATTCGCTTTACACGGAAATTGAGAGTTACTTAAACGAACTTAAAACCAAGCGTAAAGAGGTAGCTCATTTAATTTCGGGCGGTTTAGACTTATTGTAACAGAAGTTACATTGGTTGGTTTGTAAAGTGCTACTTTTGAAATCTAAATATACAACTTATGGGACTATTAGACTTACTTGGTTTTGGAAATAAAAAAGAAGAAGTAGCTGCTTATAAAGCTAAAAACGCTGTTATATTAGATGTTAGAACTGCCGAAGAATTTGCAGATGGACACATAGAAAACGCTATAAATATTCCGTTGCAAGTGTTGCACGCAAATATTGTTAAAATTCAAAGCTGGGAAAAACCAGTAATTGCTTGTTGCAGAAGCGGAATGCGAAGCGGACAAGCGACTAGTACTTTAAGAGAACACGGCGTAGATGTTATAAACGGTGGTGGATGGCAAAGTTTAGAAGCGCTATTATAATTGCTTCTAATTTTTTAATTTAATTTCTAAATCGCCTTCTTTGGCGATTTTTTTTCCGTCGTACATAAG
>CBFIIG010000177.1:0-2637 GCA_965662615.1 Flavobacterium sp. | reverse complement strand
CAATCAAACCTTAATTCATAAAATTACCAATTTATACGCTGTTGAGTTTGATACTGCAGGCAGCGAGAAAAAAGAGGCAACCATTAAAGCGTTGGAGTTAAAGGTGGTAAATGCTTTAAAGCAAGAGTTAATTCAAAACAAACAAGAAGAAAGTACTTCTAATGTTGAATCATTTGCAACAATTGAAAGCAACAAACAGATTTTAAAAATTCCGTTTTTAACTTTAGTAAAAGTTGGCTTAACCTCTAAATATTTAGAAACATTTGCGCTTATTTTGGTCTTTTTTAATACCATTTACGAAAATCTAGGCAATTTTATTAAAGAGAACTTTAGCAGTTATTTTCCAGACGATACTACAATTGACAATTATACCAGTTCGTTTTATTTGGCACAAACCGTAATTATTAGTTTGCTTTTTATTTTTTTCGCAGTGCTAATTGTAAATTTAACACGAACTTTAATTAAGTTTTTCGATTTTACAGTTGAAAAGCAAAACAGCAGTTTATTATTAAAATATGGTTTGTTTACAACCAAAAACACACTTTTAAACCCCAATAAAGTACAATTACTAAAACTAAGTCAAAACTACATTCAAAAAAAGCTAAACATTACCAATCTTAAAATTCAGCAAGCTACTTCTTCAGACAATCCAAAAGCGGTAAAAGATAGCGGGGTAGAAGTGCCAGGTTGCAGTAACGCAGAAAAAGAACAAATATTGGCTTTAATTTTTAATTCTAAAATAGAACCTACATTTACTTTAAAACCACACATAAGAAAATGGTTTATAGGCTTATTTTTTGGCGTTTTATTTCCTATTTCAATAGTATTAGTTTTTCAATTTTTAGCCGACTTTTTTATGCCTGTTCCATTGTATTTGGGCTTGTCGGTTTATTTTGTTTTAGGAGTACTTTTGCAATGGTTATTGTTTAAAAATTACCAGTTAAGTGTTTCGCCACAATATGTTATAAAGTCGCACGGTGCTTGGGACAAAGATCAAGTAATTGTAGAAACGCATAAAATTCAAGCCTTAAAAACAAGTCAATTTTTTTGGCAAAAAAAACACAATATTGGTTCGGTAAATTTATATACTGCGGGAGGAAGTTTTTCGTTTACCACAGCTAATTTTACTACTATAAATCAGCTCGTAAACCAATGGTTGTACCAAGTAGAAACAAGCACCAAAAACTGGATGTAAAATGATAAAAAACTATATACAAGCCGCCAGATTACGCACATTGCCATTATCCGTTTCGGGAATAATAGTAGGTAGCGCCTATGCGTATTCACAAGGAATGTTTAATGTTAATATACTTATTTTGGCATTATTAACCACATTGGCTTTACAAGTGCTCTCTAACTTTGCAAACGATTATGGCGATGGTGTAAAAGGCACAGACGCAAACCGAGTAGGCGAAAAACGTATGGTGGCTTCGGGTTTAATTACATCTGCACAAATGAAAAAAGCCGTAATTATAACCACCGTTAGTAGTATAATTTTAATTGTACTTTTAATTTACACTGCTTTTGGCAAAGAAAACTTTGGTTTGTCTTTGCTTTTTTTACTTTTGGGCGTTGCTGCATCGGCGGCGGCAATTAAATATACTGTGGGCACAAATGCTTATGGTTACAGCGGTTTTGGCGATGTGTTTGTGTTTGTTTTTTTCGGATTGGTTTCTGTATTAGGTTCTCATTTTTTATACACAAAACAGCTGGATTTTAACCTTGTTTTTGCGGCCGTTTCCATAGGTGCATTAAGCGTAGCAGTGCTAAACTTAAATAACATGCGCGACATACAAAACGACAAACAAGCCAATAAAAATACTTTAGTTGTAAAAATTGGCCTAGAAAACGCTAAAAAATACCATTATGCACTGCTTTTTGTAGGTGTAATTTCATTTGTTGTTTTCGCTTTGCAAACGCAATCGGGTTGGGGCGTTGTATTTTTACCTGCTTTGTTTTTGTTTTTAAATTTCCGTTCAGTAAAAGCGGCAAAAGCTTATAAAGATTTCGATCCAGAGCTAAAAAAAGTAGCACTTTCCACCTTTGCTTTAGCCTTAATTTATGCACTTCAATTTATTTTATAAACTAAAACTTAAATTATGAAAATCACGTATTACGGTCATGCCTGTTTGGGTATTCAAATTAAAGACATTCATATTTTGGTAGATCCATTTATCACTGGGAATCCATTGGCAAAAGACATCGATATTTCTACGTTAAAAGCCGATTATATTTTGTTAACGCACGCACATCAAGATCATATTTTAGATGCTGAGGCAATAGCAAAACGCACAGATGCTGTAATTGTTTCCAATTACGAAATAGCTTCGCATTACGGCAATTTAGGACTTCAATATCACCCAATGAACCACGGAGGAAGTTGGGATTTTGAGTTTGGCGTTTTAAAATATGTAAATGCCGTTCATACATCGTCTTTCCCAGATGGTAGTTATGGTGGGCAACCGGGCGGTTTTGTGCTCGAAAGTGAACACAAAAACATATATATTGCTGGCGATACGGCACTTACAACCGACATGCAATTAATACCCTTGCGAACCAAATTGGACCTAGCCATTTTACCCATCGGAAGCAATTTTACAATGGACGTAAAAGACGCTATAATCGCATCCGATTTTT
>CBFIIG010000176.1:0-2662 GCA_965662615.1 Flavobacterium sp. | reverse complement strand
ATACAAACCAATATTGTAGGTACATTTAACTTATTAGATGTGGCGCGTAAACATTGGATGAATGGCCCAAATCAATATAAAGCAGGTTACGAAAACGCTCGCTTTCATCACGTTTCTACAGATGAGGTGTATGGCACATTAGGCGAAACAGGTTTGTTTGAAGAAACAACACCTTACGCACCTAACAGTCCGTATAGTGCATCAAAAGCGGGTTCTGATATGATTGTGAGAAGTTATTTTCATACCTACGGAATGGACGTTGTTACAACCAATTGTTCTAACAATTACGGACCAAAACAACACGACGAAAAGTTAATTCCGACCATAATAAGAAAGTGCTTAACCGAACAAAATATTCCTGTTTATGGAGACGGAACAAATGTTCGTGATTGGCTTTATGTTTTAGACCACTGCAAAGGAATTGCTTTGGCTTTTGAAAAAGGAAAATCAGGTGAAACATATAATATTGGAGGAAGAAACGAGCGCAATAATCTCTATATAGTTAACACTATTTGCGAAATTTTAAACGAAGTTAGCCCTAAAGAAACTGGTAAATACCAAGACCTTATTTCTTTTGTAACCGACAGACCAGGACACGATATGCGTTATGCTATAGATGCTACCAAAATAGAAAATGAATTAGGTTGGAAAGCAGATGAAAATTTTGAAACCGGAATCAAGAAAACCATTTCGTGGTACTTAAATAAATACAATACAAAAGCATAAAACATACATGAAGTTTACAGAAACTAAATTAAAAGGCTGTTTTGTATTAGAACCTACTATTTTTAATGACGATAGAGGTTATTTTATGGAAAGCTTTAACGAAAATACTTTTGAAAAAGGAGTTGGACAAAAAGTTCAGTTTGTACAAGACAATCAGTCGTTTTCGTCAAAAGGTGTTTTACGTGGTTTACATTATCAAACAGGAGAACATGCGCAGGCAAAATTAGTACGGGTTTTACAGGGCGAAGTATTAGATATTGCTGTGGATATTAGACCAAATTCTCCAACCTATGGAGAACACGAAGCCATTGTTTTAACTGCCGAAAATCAAAAGCAGTTTTTTGTGCCAAAAGGGTTTGCACATGGTTTTTTGGTTTTAAGCGAAACCGCAACCTTTTTTTATAAATGTGATAATTTTTATAATAAAGAGAGCGAAGGCGGCATTTTATTTAACGATCCAACTTTAAATATAGATTGGCAATTTGATTTATCAAATTGCATAGTGTCTGAAAAAGATGAAATATTACCCCTTTTTAAAAACGCTAAAAAAGTATGGTAGTACTAGTTACAGGAGCAGCAGGACAACTAGGGCAAGCTATAAAAAGCAGATTCGAGTTTTTTAGCGATTTTAATTTTGTGTTTTGTAATTCTGCCGAATTAAACATAACTAATTTAGAAAATTGCAAAGCTGTTTTTGCAAAACACCAACCTGCATTTTGTATAAATACAGCGGCTTACACTGCAGTAGATAAAGCCGAAAGCGAACCAGAAATAGCCGAAGCAATAAATGTTTTAGGAGCAGAAAATTTGGCCAAAGCCAGTAAAGAATACAATACGGTTTTACTTCATGTTTCTACTGATTTTGTTTTTGACGGATCGGCTAAAACACCTTATAAAGAAACAGACGCTCCTAATCCGCAAAGTGTTTACGGAGCAACAAAGCTAAAGGGAGAACAAGCAATTGCTACCGTTTGGGAAAAACATTTTATAGTAAGAACCTCTTGGGTTTTCTCAGAATTTGGAAATAATTTTAAAAAAACCATGTTGCGTTTAGCATCAGATAGAGACGAACTTTCTGTAGTTGCAGACCAAATAGGCACACCTACACAAGCATTAGACTTGGCAAATGTGCTATTACAAATGTGTGCTTTACCAGAAAAACACACGCTAAAAAACTATGGTATTTATCATTTTAGCAACCTTGGCGAGTGCAGCTGGTACGATTTTGCAAAAGAAATATTTAAACAAAACAACGTAACAATAAAGTTAAACCCAATTCCCACTTCGGCATACCCAACACCGGCTAAACGCCCAGCATATAGTGTAATGGATAAAACCAAAATACAGCAGGTATTTGGAGTTGAAATTAAAAGTTGGGAAAACGTCATAGTCAATAAAGACTAAATGAAAAATATTTTTCCACATATAAAAAACCTTTCTATTTATGGTTTTGGACAACTTTTTAATTTGGTAACACCATTGTTGGTTGTACCTTATATAATTGCTGTTTGTGGTGAAGAAAACTTTGGAAAAACAGCTATTGCTATGGCTGTTTCTTTTTTTTTAATTGTTTTTGTAGATTACGGTTCAGATTTAATAGGCACAAAAGAAATTGCAATTCATAAAGGAAACCAGACAAAGCTAAATCAAATTTTTTGCACCACTTTTGGTGTAAAGTTTATAATGTTATTGTTGGTTTTTTTAATCTCTGTTCCTGTTTTTTTTTTAGTCCCTTTTTTTAAAAGCGAATACGTTTTATTTCTTTTTAGCTTAACGGTTATTGTTGGTCAGTTTTTAAACCCTACGTGGTTTTTACAAGGCATAGAAAATGTAAAATGGATTACAGTAATAAACTTGTTGTCTAAAAGCATTTATTTAATTGCAGTTTTTGGTTTTATACACAAAGAGGAGGACTATATTTATGTGAATTTATTTT
>CBFIIG010000175.1:0-2678 GCA_965662615.1 Flavobacterium sp. | reverse complement strand
CTATTTTTCAAATTGTTAATAAATTTTGTTGATAAAATTTCGTCAGCACACTTGTTTCCTTAAATTTGTGTTATGAATATTTCTTTTTACATCTGCTCTTTATTATACCGTCACGATTGCGTGATTGTTCCCGCTTTTGGTGGCTTTGTGACTAAAAACACATCGGCAAAACTAAACCAAAACACCCACGAAATCACACCGCCGGCTAAGCAAATTAGCTTTAACAGCCAGGTAAAAAACAACGACGGGCTTTTGGCAAACTTTATTGCTACTTACGATAACATAAGCTACGATACGGCTTTGGCAAAAATACAAGAGCAAGTTTCTAAATGGGATTTTGCATTGGCAAAAAACGAAAGTGTTACAATTGAACATATTGGTACTTTGGTTTTAAACGAAGAAAGAAAAATAACGTTCTCGGCAGATAATACGATTAACTTTTTAACCTCTTCATTTGGTTTAGATAAAGTAAATAGTAAACGGGTTAGTAGAGAACTTTTGTTTACACCAATTGTAGAAACGCCAATAATACCTTTAGTTACAGAAATAGAAGAAGAAGTAACACCAACTTTAGTAGTAGCTCAAAAACAAAAAACAGGTTCTACTTTATTAAAATATGCAGCTGCTGCGGTTTTGTTTGTTGGTGTTGGAACAACGGCATATCAGCAATATTTAAATTTTGAATTTGAAAAGCAAAGTATAATTGTTGAGAAAAAAGTACAGCAGCAAGTGGAACAAAAAATACAACAAGCTACTTTTTTTATCGATTTACCAAGTGCTACGCCTCAAGCAGAAAATGCTGAAGCTAAAAGATACCACATTGTTGCAGGTGCTTTTAGAAACGAAAGAAACGCTGTTAAAAAATGCAATGCTCTAATTAAACAAGGTTTTGAAAGTAAAATTTTAGAACAAAACAAATACAATCTGTACCCTGTAATTTATAACAGTTTCAGCACTATTGAAGAAGCACAAGAGGCTAAAGTACAAATTCAGAAAGAACGAAACGCCGAAGCATGGCTTTTAATAGATTAAAAAATTATCCCTATTTATTAGGGATTTTTTTTGCTCGAATAATTTTACACACCCTATCTTTGCAAAAAAAAGAACATGGAACCTAAAAAAGTATCAGAATCAGTTACCGTATATACCGACTTGGTTTTACCAGGTGAAACCAATCCGTTAAACAACCTTTTTGGAGGTGAGCTTTTGGCACGTATGGACAGAGCCGCAAGTATAACCGCTCGCAGACATTCGCGTAGAATTTGCGTAACTGCATCTGTTAATCACGTTGCGTTTAATAGAGCCATTCCGTTGGGTAGCGTAGTAACAGTTGAGGCAAAAGTGTCTCGTACTTTTAACACATCTATGGAAATTTTTATTGACGTTTGGATAGAAGACCGTGAGTCTGGAATAAAAAACAAAGCCAACGAAGCCATTTATACGTTTGTTGCTGTAGATGAAACGGGTCGACCAATTGCTGTACCAGCAGTAGTTCCAGAAACCGAAATAGAAAAAGAGCGTTTTGCAGCAGCTTTACGCAGAAAACAATTGAGTTTGGTTTTAGCAGGGAAAATGAAACCGCACGAAGCCACTGAACTTAAAGCTTTGTTTTTAGACAAATAAATGGCAAAAATTAGCATTATAGGTTTAGGTTGGTTGGGTGAACCATTGGCATTTTCTTTAAAAAAACAGGGACACTCTGTTGCGGGATCTACTACAACGATTACTAAATTGGACCATTTTAGAGCTTTAGACTTGCCCGTAGTGTATTTAAAAATTACAGCGACTGGTATAGAGGGTTCGGTTGCTCCACTTTTAAAAAATATTGATGTTTTAGTTGTAGCAATTCCACCAAAATTAAGAGGAGATAAAAAAGAGAATTACGTAGCTAAAATTGCTCTTTTGCAAAAAGAAATTGAGCAATATAAGGTTCCAAAAGTTATTTTTGTGAGTTCAACATCAGTTTATGGTGATGCTCAAGGCGAAGTTATAGAACAAACAGTTCCACAACCAGATACCGAAAGCGGCAAGCAGCTTTGGGAAACAGAGCAATTGCTAAAGCAGAAAAACACAACAATAATTCGTTTTGGCGGATTAATAGGAGCGGATAGAAACCCAATTAAAATGCTTTCGGGCAGAGCAAATGTTGCCAAACCAAAAGCGGTTGTTAATTTAATTCATCAGGAAGATTGTATTGCAATTATTTGTAAAATTATAGAAACCAACACCTACGGAATTACTTTAAATGCGGTAAATCCATCGCATCCATCGCGTAAAGCGTATTATTTTGCAAAAGCAAAAGAGTACAACTTACCAGAACCACTTTTTAACGAAAACGAAACCCAATTAGGCAAACAAGTTGATAGTGTTTTTAGTGATTTTTATGAGGGTATCGTTTTTAAGAGTTTATTATAATTTACCCAAACAAATGTTCCACGGCTTGTTCAATTTTAGAAACCTGAACAATTTTAATTTTGGTTTTCGTAAGCGAGGATTTACTGTGTTTAGAAATTAAAATAGTGGTAAAGCCTAGTTTTTCTGCTTCTTGAATGCGTTGATCGATGCGGTTTACGGGTCTTATTTCTCCAGACAAACCTACTTCTCCAGCAAAGCAATAACCTTCGGGAATAGCAATATCTTCGTTAGACGAAAGTATGGCAGCAACTACTGCCAAGTCA
>CBFIIG010000174.1:0-2700 GCA_965662615.1 Flavobacterium sp. | reverse complement strand
GCCTGAAAAACAACCGCAATATTTTCGTTAAATAAAGTTTTAACAGAGTCTATTTCGTTTAAAGAAGTAAGGTCATAATTTGCACCTACATTTTGAGATGCAAAAGATAATTCTAATAAAGTAGTAATTAATCCACCACTTCCAATATCGTGTCCTGCTTCAATTTTTCCTTCTTTAATAAGGTCTTGTAATGTGTTGAATGCCTTTTTAAAGAATGCAGCATCTTTTATAGTTGGTGTTTCGTTACCAACCTTGTTTTGCGTTTGTGCAAAAGACGATCCACCTAATTTAAAACTGTCTTGCGATAGATTTAAGTAATAAATTTCGCCGCCGTTTGGTTTTAAAACAGGTTCTACTACTTTAGTAATATCAGAACAGTTTCCTGCTGCCGATATAATTACGGTTCCTGGTGCAATTACCTCATCGTCTTTGTATTTTTGCTTCATAGAAAGCGAATCTTTACCGGTTGGTATGTTGATTCCCAATTCAATTGCAAAGTCAGAACAACCTTTAACCGCTTCGTATAAACGCGCATCTTCGCCTTCGTTTTTACAAGCCCACATCCAGTTAGCAGAAAGCGAAACACTTTTTAAACCGTCTTTTAAAGGTGCCCAAACAATATTAGATAACGATTCTCCAATTGCTACTCTAGAACCTGCTGTTGGGTCTATTAAAGCCGCTACAGGAGCATGACCTATTGTAGTTGCAATTCCTTCTTTACCTTTATAATCTAATGCCATTACACCAACATTATTAAGTGGTAATTGCAATGGACCTGCACATTGTTGTTTGGCTACTTTACCACCAACACAACGGTCAACCTTATTTGTTAGCCAGTCTTTACAAGCCACAGCTTCTAACTGTAAAACGTGTTCTAAATAGGCAGGAATGTTTTTAGCATCGTAAACACCGTTTTGGTAATTACGTACTGTTTTTTTGTCTTCCATTACAATTTTTGGAGAACTACCAAACATGTCAGAAAGTTCAAAATCCATAGGTTTTTCGCCTGTGGTTTTAGATTCGAAAGTAAATTTATGATCGTTTGTAATGTCACCAACTGTGTACATTGGCGAACGTTCACGTTCTGCAATTTTAGACAACGTGTCTATGTCTTTTTCATTAATCACCAATCCCATTCGTTCTTGGGACTCGTTTCCTATAATTTCTTTTGCCGAAAGAGTAGGGTCACCCACTGGCAATGCGTCTAAATCAATTTTCCCTCCTGTTTCTTCTACTAATTCCGACAAGCAGTTTAAGTGTCCACCTGCACCGTGATCGTGAATAGAAACAATTGGGTTGTGTTCTGCTTCTACCAAACCTCTAATGGCGTTGGCAGCTCTTTTTTGCATTTCGGGGTTAGAACGTTGTATTGCGTTTAATTCAATTCCCGAACCAAAAGCTCCTGTATCTGCAGATGAAACTGCGGCTCCACCCATTCCGATTCTGTAATTTTCACCACCTAAAATAACGACTTTATCGCCCATTTTTGGTTTTTCTTTTAAGGCTTGATCCGCTTTTCCGTAACCAATTCCTCCCGCTAACATAATTACTTTGTCAAAACCTAGTTTTCTAGCTTCTTCTTCGTGTTCAAAAGTTAAAACTGAACCTGAAATAAGCGGTTGTCCAAATTTATTTCCAAAATCTGAAGCTCCGTTTGATGCTTTTATTAAAATATCCATTGGTGTTTGGTATAACCATTGGCGTTCGTTCATTCCTTTTTCCCAAGGTCTGTTTTCGGCTAATCGCGAATAAGAAGTCATGTATACGGCTGTTCCTGCAAGTGGCAAAGAACCTTGACCTCCAGCTAAACGGTCTCTAATTTCTCCTCCAGCACCAGTTGCTGCTCCATTAAATGGTTCAACTGTTGTTGGAAAATTGTGTGTTTCTGCTTTTAAAGATATAACCGAATTAAATTCAGTTTCTTGATAAAAATCGGGTTTATCTGCCGTTTTTGGTGCAAATTGCGTCACTTTAGGCCCTTTTACAAAAGCCACATTATCTTTATAGGCGGAAACTATATCGTTAGGGTGTGTTTCAGATGTTTTTCTGATGAGTTTAAAAAGCGAAGTAGGTTGTGTTTCACCATCAATTACAAATTCACCATTAAATATTTTGTGACGGCAGTGTTCTGAGTTTACTTGCGAGAATCCAAAAACCTCAGAATCAGTTAGTTTTCTGTTTAATTTAGTGGCTAAATTTTCTAAATACAAAACTTCTTCATCACTTAATGCTAAACCTTCTTGCTTGTTAAATCCAGCAATGTCTTCAATATCTAAAACCGGTTCTGGTTGCGCTTTTACCGTAAAAAGTTCTTGGTGTAAACTATCAAACTTATTTAAAAGCATTGGATCGAAATCGGTAAAATCACTTGCAACACTAAAAAATTCTTCAATTCTAATAATTCCAGAAATACCCATATTTTGAGTGATTTCTACTGCATTTGTACTCCAAGGTGTAACCATAGCTGCTCTTGGCCCAACAAAAAAAGCAGTCAATGCTGCTTCTGTATTGTTAATAACTGTATTTGAATTATTGTCTGTGCTATTAAATAACCAATGTAGTTTGTTGCAATCTTCTGTAGAAAGGATAGTGTTTGTTTGAACAGCATATACCGTATTGCGGTCATTACCGAAGAAATGTATCATGTGTAGTGTGTTGATAGTTGTAAAAATGCAAATTTATTTTAAATACTTATAATTT
>CBFIIG010000173.1:0-2737 GCA_965662615.1 Flavobacterium sp. | reverse complement strand
ATAGTTCAACTTAATGTAGGCTTAATGATAGCTGTGGTTTTCGCCATTTGCTACCAGTCTTTGCATGCATTTAATCACGCTATTCAATCCAAAGCAGATCACCAGCACACAGTAGAAAACACAAAACATAAAACAGTATTTTCAGAAAAAGAAGAATGTTTGGTTTGTGATTTTAGCTTTGCTAGTTTTTTAGGTGCCGATTTTTTTACTTTCGAATTTAAAACACCTTTTAGTCAAATTAACTATTTATTTGATGTAAAAGAGTCAAATTATACCTTTTACTTTACTCTATTTTCGCCAAGAGGACCGCCTCGTTAATTTACAACATCTTGTTTTAAATTAATAAAAATAGAAAATGCGAAATTTAATTTTATGCGTTTTCTTGTTATCATATACGCTAACAAATGCTCAGTTTTTGTTTGAAGGAAAGGTTATGGACGAAAATAACAATCCTTTAAAAGATGTGCATGTGCATATTGGTAATGAGACAACATCAACTAATGCAGCTGGTTTTTTTAGCATAAGAAATATAGCTAAAGGAACTCATAAGCTGTACATATCTTATATTGGTTACGAAACGATTTCTGAAAGTATAACAATAGACAAAAATAGGGTTTACAACAAACAGTTGTTTCCTCGTGTTATTCAATTAGAATCGGTTGTTGTAAATACTGTAAAAAATAAATACAGTGCGGTTACGAACGAACAAAAAATCGATCAGAAACACATAGAAAATTATAGCAACCAAACCTTAGGAGACGTGCTAAAAGAAGTGCCTGGCGTACGTGTTTTAAAAACCGGAAGCGGAATTGTTAAACCCATAATTAATGGTTTGCACAGTTTTAGAGTTCCTGTGATAAATAACAACACCCGTTTAGAAGACCAGCAATGGGGCATTGAGCATGCTCCTAATTTTGATATAAATACTGCACAAAGCATTACTGTTTTAAAAGGAGCTACAGCACTTCAATATAGTGGAGATGCCATTGGCGGAATTGTACTTATAGAACCTATTTCTGTAAAAAAAGACACGCTATTTGGCAAAACCATACTAAACGGAGCTTCTAACGGAAGAGGTGGAAGCGTCTCCACAGGAGTTACTAAGGGAGCAAAAACAGGTTGGGCATGGAATGTTTTAGGAACAGCCAAATACCTTGGCGATAGAGAAACACCTAATTATGTGCTATCGAATACAGGTATAAGAGAGCAGAATTTTTCGGGGAATATTCGTTTTAGTAAATCAAATTACAGTTTAGAAGGTTCTTATAATGTTTATAATGCACAAATGGGAATTGCCCGAGCTACACATATTGGAAATACAACCGATTTATATAATGCCATTAACAATTCCGAACCCAATTATATTTCAGACTTTAGTTATGCAATCAACAGTCCAAAGCAAGAAGTAACCCATCATACGGCTAAACTTTCTTATTTTCAAAACGTGGGATTAAATAATAAATTTGAGTTGCATTATGCGTTTCAAAACAACAACAGAAAAGAGTTTGATATTCGCAGAAGTAGCACAGACAAACGAGCAGCTTTAGATTTGGATTTGCTTTCGCAAAATTTGGGTATTCATTATAAAACCATTTTAAAAGATTGGACTTTTTTAAACGGTTTAAATTTTGGATTTCAAAACAATACAGCAAACCCAAATACGGGCGTTCGACCATTAATACCTAATTTCACAAAACAAGATATTGGCGCATTTTCTATTTTTAAATATACCGTAAACAATTCTTTGGTTTTAGAAGCAGGCGGCCGATATGACTTTTCTAGAATAGAAGCAGATAAATTTTATTTAAAATCCAGATGGGACGAACGTGGCTACAGCAACCAATTTTCTGTTTTTATAGTAGAAGACTTTGCAACACAATGGCTCACAAATCCTACTTTTAAATACAACAACTTTACAGGAAGTATGGGTTTTAAAAAGCAATTTCACCACGAGATTGATATGTATTTTAATATTGGTTTAGCTGCCAGAAACCCTAACGTTTCTGAGTTGTTTAGCGATGGTTTGCATCATTCGAGTGGGCAGATAGAATTAGGAGATTTAAGACTACAACAAGAAAAAGCGCTTAAAATAAACGGAACTATTAAAAAAAGATGGGAGCGTTTTAATTTAGAACTTAACCCTTTTGTTAATCGAATAAACGACTTTATATATTTACAACCCACTGGTTTTGAAACCACCATTCGCGGTGCCTTTCCTGTATGGGAATACAAACAAACCAATGCTGTTTTAGTAGGTTTTGACCTTAGCGGAAATTGGCAAATTAACGAGGCTTTCGAATACCACGGAAGTATTTCTTATGTAAATGGAAAAAACAGAAATACAGACGAGTATTTAATTGATATGCCTCCATTAAACACAAACCAAAGTATTAGTTACACAAATAACAGTTGGAAACCTATAAAGCTAGAATTACAACACGAAACCGTTTTTAGGCAAAACAAGTATCCCAACTTTAACTTTGAAACTAATATTGTAGAAAACGGAGAATTAGTTGCTGCACTTGTAGATATAAGTACAGCACCAAAAGCGTATAGTTTAGTGCATTTTAGAGCAGAATGTGAGTTTTCGGTTTTAAAAAACAAAAAAATAACCACCGCATTTTTTGTACAAAACGCACTAAACACAAAATACAGAGATTACCTAAACCGACAACGTTTTTATGTTGACGAACTAGGCAGAAATATTCAAATTCAAATAAAATTCAATTATTAAAAA
>CBFIIG010000172.1:0-2764 GCA_965662615.1 Flavobacterium sp. | reverse complement strand
AATTACTCACAGGTAAGTTTTCTGATAAGCCTGTAAGGTTGCAAAATTTTGCCCATATAAAACCCAAATACGAACCAATAAATAAGGAAGGTGCAAAGTTACCTCCGTTTCCGCCAGATCCTAATGTAACTCCAGTTGCCACTACTTTTATAAGCATAACGACACTTAAAAATATCAATAAGGCAACTGAATTATTGCTGTAAGCTTCAAATAATGTGTCTTTTAAAATTAGGTTTGGTTGGTTCCCCGCGAGTGTTTTAATGCTCTCGTACCCTTCACCAAATAATGACGGAAATACTAAGACCAAAACACCCAAAATGAAAGCGCCAAATAGTGCTTTTTTGTAAACGCCTATTTTTCTATGCTCGAAAAAATGTTCTATTTTTCTAAATACTCGGGCATAATAAATTGAAATTCCACCACAAAGCAGTCCTAAAACTACGTAATACGGAATCCAATGAAAGTCGAAAGTTTCTCCTTTTTCGAAGGTTAATAGTATTTCTTCGTTTAAAACAATGGTAGCAACCAATGCACCAGTTGCCGCACTTATCATAAGTGGAATAAATGCCGATATACTAATTTCTGCTAAAACCACTTCTATCGCAAATAAAACACCAGCAATGGGAGCGTTAAAAGCGGCTGCAATTCCAGAGGCAACACCACATGCCAAAAGCAAGCAGCGTTCTTTATAATTGAGTTTGTAGTTTTGAGCAAAGTTACTCCCAAAAGCAGCTCCTGTAATGGTAATTGGTGATTCTAAACCGGCACTACCTCCCAAACCTACGGTTAAGGAACTGGTTATGATTTGCGAATAGAGTTGTTTTTTAGGTAAAATACCGCCTCGTTTTGCCAAAGCATGCATTATTTGCGAAGTTCCTTTTTGTATGCTACCACTTAAAAACTGTTGTACCACAAAAACGGTAAGTACAATTCCTATTATGGGTAAAATACTGTTAGAATAAGGCAATTGTAAATAACTATTTATCCATTGGGCAAACTTAAAAACACTGTGAGCAAACGATTTTAAAACAATTACAGCTAAAGCCGAAGAGATACTTACCAATATACAAGCTAAATAAATAAATTGCCTTGCGGTTAATTTAGATTTTAACCAAAACAAATAGCGTTCTAAACCATGAAAGGTTTTAGAAATAGAGCGGTATAAAAGTTTTAGTAAGCGAAAAAACATTTGGTGTATTTGTCGCAAAAGTACAAATTAACGCATTACGGTAACACAGAAAACAGCCTATTTTTTTAGTTATTTAATTCGGCTTTCTTTTTATCACAATACAATATCAATTCTTCAAAAAAAGAAGTAAATTCATTTTCAAACAAATCATAATCTGCCCATAACTCTTTTGGAGCTTCGCTCATGTTCGATTTCATTTTTGTACGATAATCCATTTGCATTAAAATTTTAGAAATCCCCTCAAAAGACGCATAATCCAGCAACCAGTTATGCTCTATCATAACGGGATAAATTTTTAATGTTCTGGGTGATAATAGACTTTCGTTTTGTTTCAATAACTCGTAAAAATGGCTTACATATTCTGCCAAGGGAGTAGCGGAGTATTTACTCCAGTTTTTTGCCAAAAAGTGATCGTAATACAAGTCTATAATTACACCCGAATAATGATTGTATTTTTGCTGAATACGGTGTTTACTCTGCCTAAAAATAGGATGCGAATCTGTAAACGTATCAATTTCTCGGTGTAAAATAATCCCTTTCTGAATCCCTTCGGGGTAATCCAAATAATCATTTCCACGTATGCCGTCTGCCATAAAGTTACCTATTTTTAGTAAATCGTTATTTCCAGAAAGGTAAATATGGGCTAAAAAATTCATTATTTGTATTTTGGTTCTTACAAATATACAATCTCACACGGCTTAAACAATTCCTAAACCTTAAAATATATTCAAAAACCGCTTAAACATCCTTGTAACTTTTTTATATTTGTATTCAAATAGACATTTTTTTTATGACATTAATAAAATCCATTTCGGGAATACGCGGAACCATTGGAGGTAACGTGGGCGATAACTTAACACCTTTAGATGCTGTAAAATTTGCAGCAGCTTACGGAACCTTTTTAAAACAAAACAGTAATAAAGATAAATTAACCGTTGTAATTGGTAGAGATGCACGTATTTCGGGTCCAATGATTCACACTTTAGTAATGCAAACCTTAGTAGGTTTGGGTATTAATTGTATCGATTTAGGACTTTCAACCACACCAACTGTAGAAATTGCCGTACCAATGGAAAATGCAGATGGTGGAATTATTTTAACCGCATCGCACAATCCAAAACAATGGAATGCATTAAAATTATTAAACAATAAAGGTGAATTTTTAGGCGGTGCCGAAGGTGAGCAAATACTTAAAATTGCCGAAGCAGAAGACTTTATTTTTGCCGATGTAGATACTTTGGGCGAAATCACTCAAAACGACAGCTATATGGACATACATATAGACGAAGTTTTAGCCATGGATTTGGTAGATGTTGAAGCCGTAAAAGCCAAAAAATTTAAAGTTGTAGTAGATGGTGTAAACTCTTCGGGCGGAATTGTAATTCCAAATTTACTAGAACAAATGGGTGTTGAGGTAGTAAAATTATTCTGCGAGCCTAACGGTCATTTTCCGCATAATCCAGAACCTTTAAAAGAACATTTAGGCGATATTTGTGCGAAAGTAATAGAAGAAAAAGCCGATTTTGGAATTGTAGTTGACCCAGACGTAGATCGTTTGGCGTTTATAACCAACGA
>CBFIIG010000171.1:0-2767 GCA_965662615.1 Flavobacterium sp. | reverse complement strand
TATTATCTTTGGCTTATTAAGAAAAAATATGAAAGAAAGAACAGTAGACTTTATGTTACGAAATACATGGCAAGCTGTAGCGCGTATGTATAACGAAGAAGCTTCTAAGTTTGAAGGATCTATGGCAATTGGTTTTTTATTATTATCAATCGATAAAACCAAAGGTACAGCATCTACAGCACTTGGACCAAAAATAGGAATGGAACCGACCAGTTTAACTCGAACCATTAAATCTTTAGAAGAAAAAGGTTTAATAAGTAAAGAGAAAAATCCAAACGATGGTAGAGGCGTAATTATTAAGTTAACAAAACAAGGGCTAGAAAAAAGAGAGCTTTCAAAAAAAACGGTAATTCAGTTTAACGAAAAAGTGAGAGAAAAAATAAGTATAGAAAAGCTTCAAGCGTTTTACGATGTAAACGACACAATAAATGAGTTAATTAATAACAAAGAAATATTTGGTCAAAACTAAATAAACTATGGAAAAAAGAAACATTAAAAAAGTAGCCGTAATTGGTTCGGGAATAATGGGTAGCGGTATTGCATGTCATTTTGCAAATATTGGCGTAGAAGTACTTTTATTAGACATTGTACCAAACGAGCTTTTACCTGCCGAAGCAAAAAAAGGCTTAACATTAGAAGATAAAGTAGTTAGAAATCGTTTGGTAAATCACCATTTGCAAACAGCGTTAAAGTCGAAACCCTCTCCTATTTACAGTCAAAAATTTGCCGATCGTATTACAATTGGTAACACAACAGACGATATGGCCAAAATTGCAACTGCCGATTGGATTATTGAAGTTGTAGTAGAACGTTTAGACATTAAGAAAATAGTTTTCGAACAAATAGAAAAGTACAGAAAAGCCGGTACATTAGTTACCTCAAACACATCGGGAATTCCTATTGGCTTTATGAGCGAAGGCAGATCCGACGATTTTCAGGCTCACTTTTGTGGAACACACTTTTTTAATCCAGCACGATATTTACAATTATTCGAAATAATTCCTGGTCCTAAAACTAAACCAGAAGTATTAGAATTTTTAAACGAATACGGTTCTAAATTTTTAGGAAAAACTTCTGTTATTGCAAAAGACACTCCTGCTTTTATAGGAAATAGAATTGGAATTTTCGGTATCATGAGTTTGTTTCATCAAGTGAAAGAAATGGGACTTACTGTAGAAGAAGTTGATAAATTAACAGGGCCAGTAATTGGACGACCTAAGTCGGCTACCTTTAGAACTGTAGATGTAGTTGGTTTAGACACTTTGGTGCATGTTGCTAACGGAATTTACGAAAACTGTCCTAACGATGAAGCTCACGAGTTGTTTAAACTGCCTTCATTTATTTCTACAATGATGGAAAACAAATGGTTAGGAAGCAAGTCAGGACAAGGTTTTTATAAAAAAGAAGGCAAAACCATAACCGCTTTAGACTTAAATACTTTAGAATATAAAGAGTCTAAAAAAGTAAAATTCGATACGTTAGAATTAACTAAAAAAATAGAAAAACCAATTGATCGTTTTGCCGTATTAATTACAGGTAAAGATAAAGCGGGTGAGTTTTACCGAAAAAACTTTGCTGCAATGTTTGCTTATTGTCAGAACCGAATTCCCGAAATAACCGATGCGTTCTATAAAATAGACGACGCTATGAAAGCAGGTTTTGGTTGGGAAAATGGTCCATTTGAAATTTGGGACGCTGTTGGTTTAGAAAAAGGTATAGAATTAATGAAAGCCGAAGGCTACGAAGTTGCTCAATGGGTAACAGATATGCTAACTTCGGGACAAAAATCATTTTACCAAGTAAAAGAAGGTGTAACCTACTTCTACTCTACTGAGAAAAAAACAACAGAGAAAATTCCAGGTCAAGACGCATTTATTATTCTAAATAATATTCGCGAAAGTAAAAAAGTTTGGAGCAATTCCGAAACTTTAATTACCGATTTAGGTGACGGAATTTTAAACTTAGAATTTACCTCTAAAATGAATACTATTGGTGCCGGCGTTTTACAAGGTATTAATAAAGGTATTGATTTAGCAGAAAGCCAATACAATGGATTGGTAATTGGAAATCAAGATGCTAACTTTTCTGTTGGAGCCAACATAGGAATGATTTTTATGATGGCTGTAGAACAAGAATACGACGAGTTAAATTATGCCATAAAAATGTTTCAAGACACCATGATGCGTTTGCGTTATTCTGCTACACCAGTTGTTGCAGCACCTCACGGAATGACATTAGGTGGTGGTTGTGAACTTACCATGCATGCAGACCGCGCCGTTGTTGCTGCCGAAACTTATATAGGTTTGGTAGAATTTGGTGTTGGTGTAATTCCAGGTGGTGGTGGTTCTAAAGAAATGGCTTTAAGAGCATCGGACACGTATAGAAAAAACGACGTAGAACTTAACGTTTTACAAGAATATTTTTTAACCGTAGGTATGGCTAAAGTAGCAACTTCTGCATATGAAGGTTTTGATTTAGGTGTTTTAAATAAAGAAAAAGACAGCGTAATTGTAAACAAGAAAAATCAAATTGCAACGGCTAAAAAAGTAGCACTTTCTATGGCAGAAATGGGCTATACACAGCCTGTAAAACGAAAAGATATTAAAGTTTTGGGTAAACAAGCTTTAGGTATGTTTTTAGTTGGAACCGACAGCATGCAAGCCGGAAATTACATCTCAGAACACGATAAAAAAATTGCAAACAAACTGGCATACGTAATGGCAGGTGGCGATTTATCTGAACCTACCCTAGTAACCGAACAATATTT
>CBFIIG010000170.1:0-2790 GCA_965662615.1 Flavobacterium sp. | reverse complement strand
GATGCCGCTACCATCAGGGCTAAAAACTAAAAGTCATACCTTTTGCCACTAAAAATAGCCATAACAGCACTTTCAAGCATATCCAGTTTAGGACATCAAACCCAAGATGTTTTAACAAATTACAATACCCATAAAACGCATATAAAAAGTCAAACTATTGGCAATACAACAGAACTGGGTGGCTTTCTTCCAAAAACAGCAAAAGCAGTAGTAGACCGCTTAAAAAACAGCAACGAAAAATACAAAAACCTAGACCCATCGGTACTAATGGCAATCTATTGCGGTAGAGAACTTATAAAACAAACCCAATGGCAACCCAATTATAATGTGGGTATAAACATAGGTTCATCTCGTGGCGCTACAACCCTTTTCGAAAAATACCACGAAGATTTTTTAAAACACAAGCAAAGCAGCACTCTAGCATCGCCAACCACAACTTTGGGCAATATATCCAGTTGGGTAGCAAACGATTTACAAGTTGCTGGGCCAAATCTATCGCATTCCATTACCTGTTCTACCGCATTACACGCGGTTTTAAACGGCGTAGCCTGGCTACAAGCAAACATGGCAGATGCCTTTATAGTTGGTGGTTCCGAAGCGCCTTTAACGCCATTTACCATTGCACAAATGAAGGCTTTAAAAATTTATGCGCAACACCCGCAAGAATACCCTTGTAGAGCTTTGGATTTTAACAAAACGCAAAACACTATGGTTATTGGCGAAGGTGCTGGTTTAATAGCCTTAGAAAAAGGCGAACACAAAAATGCTTTGGGCTATATTACAGGCATTGGCTACGCTACAGAAATATTAGAACATAACATTTCTATTTCTTCAAATGCAGATTGTTTTCAAAAATCCATGAAAATGGCTATTGCACACCTCAACCCAAACGAAATTGACGTTATTGTAATGCACGCTCCGGGTACTTTAAAAGGCGACGAAGCAGAGTTTAATGCAATTACAGCTGTGTTTGGCAAAGAAATACCTCAAATAAATGGAAAATAGGACACACTTTTGGTGCTTCTGGCATATTGAGCGTAGAAATGGCTTTAACTATGCTTAAAACTCAAAAATTTGTTTCGGTTCCTTTTGCAAATACTAAACCCAATAACAAACCATTAAAAAATATTTTAGTAAACGCCGTGGGCTTTGGCGGAAATGCGGTGAGTATTGTTATTAGTCGAAAAGAGTGATTAGTAAATAGTAATTAGCTTGGTTATAATTCATTATTCAAAATTCCTTTTCAAAATACCCCGATGTCGCGGATTTGTAATCCGTGCCTCCAATTAACATTAAAACAAATCTAATAAAATTATATCTAATTCACTTTCTAAACCTGCATAATTTATAGCTGAACTAAAATAGTGTTTATTTCGACCATAGGGAGAAATCACACACGGTTTTTAAAGCTGTGAGGTCTATGAGACATTAGAAAAGCAAGCAATACCATAATTCTTCAAACTCTTGAGGCTTTGCATAGCACGGAAACAACAAAATAATCATTTAGGGCTAAAAAAAGATGCTGTGTAAAAATCCAAATCACTATTTTTGTAAAAAAGAAACATGCGCAAACTGTACCATTTAAAAACGTGCGATACCTGTAAAAAGATATTAAATCAACTTCCTAAAAGTGCTAATATTGAACTGATTGATATTAAAACCAATCCGCTAAATGAAGAGCAATTAAACGATTTATACAAACACACAAACTCGTACGAAGCGCTTATAAACAAAAGAGCACAGCTTTTAAAAACCGACGAATGGAAAGACAAACTAAATACCGAAACTAATTTTAAAAATGCATTACTGTCGCATTATACTTTTTTAAAGCGTCCTGTTGCTTTAATTAATAATGAAATTTTTATAGGGAACAGCAAAACAGAAGTGGCTCGTTTAATTTCTTTTCTAGAAAATGAATAGCCGTATTTGGGCTTTGTGTGGAGCTACTTTTGTTGCTTTTATTTATGGTACAACATTTATAGTGGCTAAAGATGTTATGCCAACCTATATTCAGCCTTTTGGGTTTATATTACTTCGCGTTTTAGGCGCTACTGTTTTGTTTTGGATATTGGGCTTGTTTGCTCCTAAAGAAAAAATAGACAAAAAAGATTTCCCGAGAATTGCTGCCGCTGCTTTTTTTGGTGTTGCGCTAAACATGCTTACTTTTTTTAAAGGTTTAAGTATGACATCGCCTATAAGTGCATCTGTAATTATGGTTTCAACACCTATTGTTGTATTGCTTTTTTCGGCGATATTTTTAAAAGAAGGGTTGGGATTACGAAAAATTTCGGGCGTGTTAATTGGTATGAGCGGAACAGTTATTTTAATTGTTTATGGTAGCGTTTCGGCTGGTGCAGAAAGTTCGCAAATAGGAAATTTATTGGTGTTTGTAAATGCTGTTTCCTATGCCATGTATTTAATTTTAATAAAAAAACTGATTACAAAATACCATGCTTTTTCGTTTATAAAATACATTTATAGTTTTGGTTTATTATTTGTTTTGCCTTTTGGTTTTAACGAAATACAGCAAGTGAACTGGACTATAATACCAAATGTAATTTGGTTAGAAATTGGGTTTGTATTACTATTTACCACCTTTTTTGCTTATTTAATTAACCTAATGTCGATGCGATATTTAAAACCAACCACCTTGTCGGTTTTTATTTATTTACAACCACTTTTTGCGTCTGTTATTGCAATAAGCTTAGGAAAAGATAGTCTTGGTCCAATAAAACTAATAGCCGCTTTGCTAATTTTTATTGGTGTGTATTTAGTAAGTTTTAAAAAGAA
>CBFIIG010000169.1:0-2815 GCA_965662615.1 Flavobacterium sp. | reverse complement strand
TAACATCAAAAGACTTTGACGGTGATGGACCTGAAGCACCAATTGTAAACATCTCTGGTAATTTAATTGCAAACTCAACCTATACAGGAACTGTTGCCTTTTTAAATGAATTAGAAAACCCAGTAGAAAACATTACAGAAGAAGTGTTAGAAGAGGGAGCGGAACACCAGGTATTTTATCAATTAACCAATAGTTTAGGTAGTTTCACATACACAGATAGTGATGTAAATGGAGCTCCAATAGGCGTAAGTTTTACTTTAACAACTAACGATGCTGGAAACGGTATTTTAAGCGTAGTGTTAAAACATGAACCAAACAAAGCTGGAACTGGAGTTGCAAGTGGAGATATTACAAATGCAGGTGGAGAAACAGATGTAGAAGTACAATTTAGCGTAGTAGTTGAATAAGTATAACATCTTTAATTAATTTGTAAATCCTATGGTACGCTATAGGATTTACTTTTTAAAAAACTATTCACTAAATTTGTAAAACAACTAATATATAATAAATGAAAAAAATCATACCAATAGCATTTGTTGCACTTTCAATTTTTTCGTGTAAACAAGAATCAAAACCAATAGAAAACATGGCAGTAACCTATCCAGAAACTAAAAAAGACAGTACCGTTGATGTTTATTTTGGAGATTCTATTCAAGATCCTTATCGTTGGTTAGAAGACGACCACAGCCAGGAAACAAAAGACTGGGTTGTAGCTCAAAACAAAGTTACATTTGATTATTTAGATAAAATTCCGTTCAGAAAACAAATAAAAGACCGCATGGAGAAATTGTGGAATTACGAAAAAATTTCTGCTCCTTATACTGAAGGTGATTTTACGTATTTTTATAAAAATGACGGTTTACAAAACCAATCTGTTTTATATAGAAAAGACAAAAACGGCAAAGAAGAAGTGTTTTTAGATCCAAACACATTTTCTAAAGACGGAACAACTTCTTTAGGCGGAATTAGTTTTTCTAAAGATGGCTCTTTAGTAGCTTACGCCATATCAGAAGGCGGAAGCGACTGGCGAAAAGTAATTGTGTTAAATACAATTACTAAAGAAGTTATAGGCGACACACTAGATGATATAAAATTTAGTGGCATTGCTTGGTATAAAAACAAAGGTTTCTATTATTCAAGCTATGACAAACCAAAAGGAAGTGAACTTTCTGCAAAAACAGACCAACACAAATTGTATTTCCATAAATTAAATACACCTCAAAACCAAGACAAAGTTATTTTTGGCTTAAACGAAAAAAGAAGATATGTTGGCGGTTATTTAACCGATGATCAAAATTATTTAATTATTTCGGCCTCTACCTCAACATCGGGTAACGAGTTATATTACAAAGATTTATCAAATCCAGCTTCAAAAATTATAAATATTGTAAACAATTTTAATAGTGATAATGATGTTATTGACAACGATGGAACAAAATTTTATCTTTCTACCAATCACAACGCACCAAATAAACGAGTAGTAACTTTTGATTTATCTAACCCAAAAATGGAAAATTGGGTCGATTTTATTCCAGAAACCGAAAATGTACTTTCCGTTTCAACTGGCGGTGGATATATTTTTGCCGATTATATTAAAGATGCGGTTTCGTTTATAAAACAATACGATTATAACGGAAAACTAATTCGCGAAATAGAATTACCAGGCATTGGTTCTGCAGGTGGTTTTGGTGGTAAAAAAGAAGAAACTACACTTTATTATTCGTTTACAAATTACACCACACCAGGAACTATTTATTCTTATGAACCAAAAACAGGCGTTTCTAAAGAATACCAAAAACCAAAAGTAGATTTTAAATCAGATAACTTTGAGTCGAAACAAGTATTTTATACTTCAAAAGACGGAACTAAAATCCCAATGATAATAACCTATAAAAAAGGGACAGAACTAAACGGTAAAAACCCAACTATTTTATACGGTTATGGCGGATTTAATATCAGCTTAACACCAAGTTTTAGCATAGCAAATGCCGTTTGGATGGAAAACGGAGGTGTTTATGCCGTAGCAAATTTACGTGGCGGTGGCGAATATGGTAAAAAATGGCACGATGCCGGAACTCAACTTCAAAAACAAAATGTATTTGACGATTTTATTGCCGCAGCAGAATATTTAATTAAAGAAAACTATACTTCGTCTGACTTTTTAGCCATAAGAGGAGGTTCTAATGGTGGTTTATTGGTTGGTGCAACCCTAACACAACGACCAGATTTAATGAAAGTTGCCTTGCCAGCAGTTGGTGTTTTAGACATGTTACGTTACCACACATTTACAGCTGGAGCGGGTTGGGCTTATGATTATGGTACAGCAGAACAAAGTAAAGAAATGTTTAATTATTTAAAAAAATACTCGCCTGTGCATAATGTAAAAGCAGGAACAAAATACCCAGCAACAATGGTTACAACTGGTGATCATGATGATAGAGTGGTACCTGCACACAGTTTTAAATTTGCTGCCGAATTACAAACCAAACAAACAGGCAACAACCCAACATTAATAAGAATAGATGTAAATGCGGGTCATGGTGCAGGGAAATCTACCGAAGCTACTATTAATGAGCAAGTAGATGTGCAAGCCTTCACCTTATATAATATGGGATTTACAGAAATTAAATAAGAGAATTGTAAACCCAAAAAAATCCGAGACTAGTAATAGCTCGGATTTTTTTATATTTTTATTTTGGGCGTTCCCACTTCCTACGTCAGGGGGGGGCTATCCGCACTCGCTTTTTGTTTTTTTACAAAAGCTAAAAGAGCTCAAACAAAGCTACTATCCCTTACGCAACTTAAATAGCTACAG
>CBFIIG010000168.1:0-2819 GCA_965662615.1 Flavobacterium sp. | reverse complement strand
TCACAGTACTTTTATTACTAATGGTTTATTTAATATCAAATTGTTAAAACCTTTTGCATTATTTGGTTTAGATTATTTAAGTCCGGTTTCGCATGCTTTGTTTTGGAGTTTGATGTTTAATACTATCACTTATTTTAGTGTTTCTGTAAGTTTTAAAGGTAATTACCGTGAACGCAATTATGCCGAAATGTATGTAGATATTGAAAAATACAGTACAAATCACGAAAATGCTTTTGTATGGAAAGGAACGGCTTATACTAAAGATATCGAAAAAGTTTTGAATCAGTTTTTAGGAAAAGAAAGAACCATCCGAGCCTTAAATATTTTTAACACCAAATATAATGTGGCTAGCGACCAAGAATTGGCAGATGCCCGTTTGGTTAAATTCGCAGAAAACTTACTTACAGGTCATATTGGTACAGCATCGGCAAAAATATTAATTGCAAGTGTTGTAAAAGAAGAAAAAGTAACTTTACCCGAAGTTTTAAAAATTTTAGAAGAATCTAAAGAAACCATTTTACTAAATAAGCGATTAACTGAAACATCAAAAGAGTTAAAAATAACATCGGATAAGTTACAAGAAGCCAATTCTTTCTTAAGAATAAAGGACCAACAAAAAGATGAGTTTTTAGACACAGTTACGCACGAGCTTAGAACACCAATTACAGCCATACGTGCGGCTAGCGAAATTTTAAAAGACGACAATGATATTCCAGAGGAACTAAAACAGCAATTTTTAAATAATATTATTGTAGAATCCGACAGATTGAATCGTTTAATAGATAAAATTTTAGATTTAGAAAAGTTCGAAACCGGTAAGCAAAGACTGAATATTCAGAAACATAATATTGTTAAAACAATAGATGTTACAATAGAAAATTTACAACATTTAATTAAAAATAAAGGAATAGTAGTTTGTTTTGACGCACAAGGCTTATTAATTGGAAACTTTGATAATGAACGTATTTTACAAGTAACGACAAATATATTATCCAATGCTATAAAATTTTGTCCAGAAGTAGGTGGAAAAATAACGATAAGTTTAACCAAAACCACAAATGAAATTCAGGTTCAAATTACGGATAACGGAAAAGGAATTGAAAATGGTGAAAGTGAAATTATTTTCGATAAATTTTACCAATCCAGTAACCAAACAATAAAAAAACCAGTAGGTACAGGACTAGGATTAGCCATTTGTAAGCAAATTATAGAACACCATAACGGTAAAATATGGGCACAAAACGAAAAAGACAACGCTACTTCGTTTTACTTTACATTACCATTAAACCATTAAAAATGAGCAGTATGAAAAAGATTTTACTTGTAGATGATGAGCCAAACATTATAATGTCGTTAGAATATACTTTTAAAAAAAATAACTACGAAGTGTTTATTGCTCGCGATGGGGAAGAAGCATTAGCGATATTAAAAAATGAAACACCAGATGCTATTGTTTTAGATATTATGATGCCTAAAGTGGATGGTTATGCAACAATTACCGAAATAAAAAAAACAGAAGATTTACAGAATTGTAAAATCATTTTCTTATCGGCAAAAAATAAAGAATCCGACATAAAAAAAGGAATGGAATTAGGAGCAAATGCATACTTAACAAAGCCTTTTTCAATAAAAAAATTAGTAGAAACGGTACAAAACTTATTAATAAGTTGATGTATATAATACATTGAAATATGAACTATAATTCAATTTATAACCAAAGTATAAATCAACCAAACAAATTTTGGTTGCAACAAGCGAAAGAATTAAAATGGTTTAAAGAGCCATCAATAGCTGCAAGTACAATAGAAAACGGCACAAATGTTTGGTTTAAAGATGGTGAAACAAACCTATGTTACTTGGCAATAGATAAACATGTAGAGGACGGATTTGGTGAACAAATAGGCTTAATTTATGATTCGCCCGTTACTAAAACTGTTAAAAAATATACATTTAGTCAAATGCAAGATGAAATTGCTCGTTTAGCAGGCGGATTAGATAGTTTAAACATACAAAAAGGCGATACTGTAATTATTTATATGCCTATGATTCCGCAATCCGTATTTTCTATGTTGGCTTGTGCAAGAATAGGAGTAACGCACTCGGTAGTTTTTGGCGGTTTTGCTCCAAATGAACTAGCAATTCGAATAGACGATTGTAAACCTAAAGCTATTTTAACAGCGACTTGTGGGATAGAAATTGAACGCATTATTCCCTATGAACCTTTGGTAGAAGAAGCAATAAACATAGCAACTCATAAACCGTATAATACAATAGTTTACGATAGAAAAATAAGTGAGTGTAAAGCATTTAATAATAACAGTATAGATTACGATACTTTAATTAAAAGTTCAAATAAAATCAACTGTGTTTCTCTACAATCTACACATCCTTCTTATATTTTATATACATCTGGAACTACAGGAAAACCAAAAGGAATAGTAAGAGATACGGGAGGCTCTGCTACAGCTTTAAAGTTTTCTATGCAAGCTATTTACGGCGTAAATGCAGGAGAAGTGTATTGGGCAGCATCTGATGTGGGATGGGTAGTGGGACATAGCTATATTGTTTATGCACCATTAATAAACCGAAATACAACCATTTTATTTGAAGGCAAACCAATTAAAACGCCAGATGCTTCTACTTTTTGGCGTGTGATTGAAGAGCATAAAGTAAACGTTATGTTTACCGCACCAACTGCCATAAGAGCCATTAAAAAAGAAGACCCAGAAGGATTATTTATTAAAAAGCATAGCTTATCGAGTTTACGTACACAGTTTTTAGCGGGAGAACGTTGTGACGCCGCTACTTTAGAATGGTAT
>CBFIIG010000167.1:0-2845 GCA_965662615.1 Flavobacterium sp. | reverse complement strand
GCCCCCAATAAGCAATTTTACTCATAATAAGTTGATCGCCAATTAAATCTTCTGGCGAAGCCGAATACACTAATTTTAGGGCAATAAAAATATATAAAATCATACCAATAATAGTAGCAGCAAGCGTTCCCATTGGAATTGATTTTTTAGGATCTTTTAAATCTCCCGAAAGGCCTACTCCAGCCGTCATACCCGTAAAAGCAGGAAAAATAATAGCAAAAACAAAGAAAAAACCTTTGCTAGAATCTACATTAGAAAACATAAGTGAAGGATCAAAAGTACTGGCGTATTCTGTAGTTCCAAAAAAGAAAAGTATAAGTGATACAAATAAAATAGCAACTACTACGTACAATGCTTTCATTCCTAAATCGGCTCCTTTAGTTACCATTAAGCCAATTAAAAGTAAAAGTGCAGGCACACTAAAAAGTCGATTGTCATAAATTATATATCCAAATTCACTTTCTATCCATGGTTTTATGGCTTCAAAAGATTCGGCAAAAGCAATAATATAAAAAGCAACACTAATGGCTTGCGAAAGGTATAAAGCAATACCAATAGAAGCACCAATATTAACGCCAAAAGAGCGCGAAATAATAAAGTACTCCCCTCCTCCTTCTACTTTTTGGTTGGTCGCAATTTCTGCCAAAGCCATAGCAGTTGGAATGGTTACCATATGACCAACAAACACAATTAAAAGCGTACCTAAAAAGCCAATTTCACCAACGGCATAACCAAAACGCAGAAACATTACTGCTCCTAAAATAGTAGATATAGCGGTTAAAAAAACAGGCAAAGTACCAAAATTGGCTTTTGCATTTTGAAGAGAATTTTGCATTTATTCAATTAAATTAGATTCTAAAGATACAACATGCTATAATTTTGCACAAATAGAATCTGTTTAAAAGCATATTTTAATAGCACAAGTAAGTTTATTAAAAAAGGATTTGCTATGGGTTAAAAATAATGTATTTTTACCCTATAAAATTGTATAAAATGACGTTTGAAAATAGCCTTACATTTGCTCAAGAATTAGACAAAAAAGACCCTTTACATAAATACCAATCCGAATTTATTTTCCCGAAAGTAAATAACAAGAAAGTGATTTATTTCACAGGAAACTCACTTGGTTTACAACCCAAACGCACCAAAAAATATATTGACGAAGTAATGGCCGACTGGGCTGAACTTGCCGTAGAAGGTCATTTTTACGCAGACAAACCTTGGTGGGATTACCACGAGCGCTTTGCAGAACCCTTAAGTAAAATAGTAGGCGCTACGCCTAAAGAAGTTGGCGTAATGAATACGTTAACTGTAAATCTACATTTACTAATGGCTTCGTTCTACACGCCTACAAAAGAGCGTTTTAAAATTATTTGCGAAGAAAAAGCCTTTCCATCTGATCAATACATGCTTCAAAGTCAGGCCAAATTACACGGTTTAAAACCCGAAGATGTAATTGTAGAAATAAAAAGACGCGAAGGCGAACACAACATTAGAACCGAAGATGTTGTTGCAAAAATAAATGAAGTGGGCGATCAATTGGCTTTAGTGATTATTGGTGGTGTAAACTACTACACTGGGCAAATTTTCGACATGAAAACCATAACTGCCGCGGGACACAAAGTAGGTGCAACCGTAGGCTGGGACTTGGCACACGCTGCAGGAAACATAAAATTAGAACTGCACAACTGGAATGTAGATTTTGCTGCTTGGTGTAGTTATAAATATATGAACTCTGGCCCAGGAAATGTTTCGGGGTATTTTGTACACGAGAAACACCATAAAAATAAAGACCTTACACGTCTTGCGGGCTGGTGGGGGCACAATAAAGAACGTCGTTTTTTAATGGAACCTAACTTTGATCCTGTAGAAGGTGCAGAAGGTTGGCAAGTGAGTAATTTACCTATTTTATCATTAGCGCCTTACTTGGCTTCGGTAGAAATGTTTGATGAAATTGGTATGGACGCACTAATTGAAAAAAGAAACAAAATTACGGCTTACTTAGAATTTATTTTACACGAAATAGACAAAGAGGTAGATAGCACGTTTGAAATAATAACACCCGCAAACCAAGAAGAAAGAGGTTGTCAACTTTCGGTTTTTTTACACGGCGAAGGCCGTTCTTTATTTGATTGGCTAATGAAAAACGGCGTAATTACCGATTGGCGAGAACCAAATGTAATTCGTTTAGCGCCCGTGCCTTTATACACTTCTTATGAAGACATGTACCAATTTGGACAATTACTTAAAAAAGGGATTTTAGCAACATAAAAAATGACAAAAGAAGAAATTATAAAGGGTTTTGACCCTTCGCAACCGGGTTTAGCCGACGCAACTATTTTTGGTCTGCCTTTTACGGCAGCACAAAGCGAAATTATTATTGTGCCTGTGCCATGGGAAGTAACCGTGAGTTATGGAGCAGGAGCGTCTAAAGGACCCGAAGCTATTTTAGAAAGCTCGTATCAAGTAGATTTATTACACCAATTGTATCCTAATTTATGGAAGTTGGGTATTTATTATGACGAAGCTCCCGAACAATGGCAAACCCAATCGGAGTTTTACAAAAAGAAAGCCGCTCCAATTATTGAAGCGCTAGAAAATGGTGAAAACTTAAACAATCACCCCAAACTAAAAGCCGATTTAGACGAAATAAATACCGTTTGCAGAAAACTACATACCGAAGTAAAAGAGAAATGTAAAAAATGGTTGGCGCTTGGTAAAAAAGTAATTCTATTAGGTGGCGACCACAGTACGCCACTTGGTTATTACGAAGCTTTAGCAGAATTACACGATGATTTTGGCATATTGCATTTAGACGCTCACATGGATTTACGCATTGCATACG
>CBFIIG010000166.1:0-3043 GCA_965662615.1 Flavobacterium sp. | reverse complement strand
AAAGTTACCGCTTTGGCGTGAACTGCTCCTGCAATGTGTTGTAAGCCTTTTGGTCCGTGATAAACAGCATACATACCAGCCATAACCGCCAATAAAACTTGAGCTGTACAAATGTTAGATGTTGCTTTTTCTCTTTTAATATGTTGTTCACGTGTTTGTAAAGCCATACGCAATGCTCTGTTGCCATCAGTATCTATGGTTACACCAATAATTCTTCCAGGCATGCTTCTTTTATACTCTTCTTTAGTAGCAAAAAAAGCAGCGTGAGGTCCACCGTATCCCATAGGAATACCAAAACGTTGTGTAGTACCTACAACAATATCAGCGCCCATATCTCCAGGAGGCGTTAATTTTACCAAACTTAAAATGTCTGCAGCTACGGCTACTTTTATATCGTTTCCTTTAGCCTTAGCAATAAATGAAGCATAGTCATGTACTTGACCGTATTTTCCTGGGTATTGTAAAATGGCAGCGAAATATTCAGATGAAAAATCGAAAGTTTCGTGATTACCTATTACTAATTCTACACCTATTGGAGTAGCTCTTGTTTCTAATAAAGACAAAGTCTGAGGTAGAATTTCTTCTGAAACAAACAATTTACAAACACCTTCTTTTTTCTGAGATCTACTTCTTACATCAAATAATAAAGCCATTGCTTCTGCAGCTGCAGTACTTTCGTCTAAAAGAGAAGCATTGGCAATTTCCATTCCTGTAAGTTCTATTACTGTGGTCTGAAAATTTAATAAAGCTTCTAATCTTCCTTGTGCAATTTCTGCTTGGTAAGGAGTATATGCAGTGTACCAACCTGGGTTTTCAAAGATGTTTCTTTGTATTGCAGCTGGCACTACAGTTGGGTGGTAGCCCAAACCAATGTACGATTTAAATACTTTGTTTTTATTTCCTAATTCGTTTATGTGTTGAGCATATTCATACTCTGTCATGGCGGGTTCTAAATCTAACTCTTTTTTTAAACGAATGTCGTTAGGAATCGTTTCGTAAATAAGTTGATCTAAAGTATCAACGCCTACGGTTTTTAACATAGTTTCAACTTCGCTTGCACGAGGCCCTAAATGTCTAAAAGCAAATGCATTTGTTTTCATTTGTATGTATTTGAATCAGTAAAAATTGTGTTGTTTATAAGACTGCAAAAGTAATTATTATTCTTGTATTTTTTGTGACACTATTTGCTGTTTTTAGTTATTTTTTCAACTAAATGAATAGGTTATCAACATAAGTAGTATTTTTGTTTAATGAAAATTATAAGGCAAATAATTGATTTTTATATAGAAGCTAGTATTCACGTGGCTTTTTCTGTTGTTGCTTTGTTTTTTATAAGCGCTATATACCTAAACATTTCTTATGATTGTAATGGTGCTTTTTTTGTTTTTTTTTCAACTATTGTTGGTTATAATTTTGTAAAATATGATGAGTTAGCTCGAGTAAAAAAAGTACAACTTACGAATAAGTTTAAAGCTATAATTACACTTAGCTTTTTTTCGGCTTTGGCAGCCTTTTATTTTTTTACAAAATTGAGCTTTTATATTCAGCTTGTTGCTTTATTGGCTTTTGTATTAACTGTTTTATATACTTTACCTTTTTTGCCTAAACACAAAAATCTTAGAAATTTTTCGGGTATAAAAATTTATATAGTTGCTTTGGCTTGGACAGTTGTAACCGTTCTTTTACCTGTAATAAGTGATACAGTTCATTTTGGGTCACTATTTTTTTTACTAGTGCAACGCTTCATTTTTGTCTTTGTACTTTTATTAATTTTTGAAATAAATGATTTGAATAACGATGCGGTTTATTTACAAACCATTCCGCAAAAAATAGGTGTTACTAAAACTAAAAAACTTGCCTTCTTTTTAAGTATTCTCTTTTTTGTTTTGGAATATTTTATAAATCCAATAATAAACAAACCCTTTCTTGTTTTAATGTTGATTACTTTACTTTTATTGTTTTTTACTTATTTTTCATCTGAAAAAAGGAACAAGTATTATACATCTTTTTGTGTAGAGGCGTTACCCATTTTTTGGTTGTTTGTATTGTTTTGTTTCTCAAAATAAATCCTTTTACTGAGTAATTTAAAACAATAAAAAAACAGAACCGAATTTTTAAATTCGGTTCTACTTTAAAAAATCTAAAAATCTAAAAATCTAATATATCTAAATCAACCCAGCACGTTTTAACAATGCATCGGGTTGTGGTTCTTGCCCTCTAAACTTTTTATATAGTTCCATTGGGTGTTCTGTTCCTCCTTTAGAAAGTATGTTTTCTTTAAACTTTTCGGCTACTTCTTTATTAAAAATACCTTTTTCTAAAAAATAAGCAAAGGCATCAGCGTCTAAAACTTCTGCCCATTTGTAACTGTAATATCCAGAAGAATAGCCACCCTGAAAAATATGAGAAAAAGCTGTACTCATACAGTTTTCACTAACATCTGGGTATAGTTTTGTGCTTTCAAAAGCCTTTTCTTCAAAAGCTTTTACATTTTCTATTGGTACTGTATTGCTGTGGTAAGCGATGTCTAATAACCCAAAACTCAACTGACGCATAGTAGCTATACCTTCTAAAAAGCTAGCACTTTCTTTAATTTTATTTATATACTCTTGCGGAATCACTTCGCCGGTTTGGTAATGTTTTGCAAATAAAGCCAAAGCTTCTGGCTCATAACACCAGTTTTCCATTATTTGACTTGGTAATTCTACAAAGTCCCAAAACACAGATGTTCCCGATAAACTTGGGTAAACGGTATTGGCTAGCATGCCGTGTAAACCGTGTCCAAATTCATGAAACAAAGTAGTTACTTCGTTAAAAGTAAGTAAAGACGGTTTTGTTGCCGTAGGCGGAGTAAAGTTGCACACATTAGAAATATGTGGTCTTTCGTTTTTACCATTTTTAACAGATTGTGATTTGTATGAAGTCATCCAAGCGCCGTTGCGTTTCCCTTTTCTAGGAAAAAAATCGGCATAAAAAACAGCAACAAACTCATTTTTATCATCTGTAACCTCAAAAGTCATTACATCTTTATGGTATTTGTCAA
>CBFIIG010000165.1:0-3083 GCA_965662615.1 Flavobacterium sp. | reverse complement strand
ATTTTAATTCTATTTAGTTTTTCTAAAAACAGCCTAAAAATTGCTTTTAGAAATAAAGATTTTTAATTTCACGTAAAAATAAGGCATTTTTAATTTCAAAAATAGTTTACAAACAGTAAGTATTAAAAATTTATAAACAATAAAATGAAAGTGTATCCATCGGCTTTTTCTAAAACCAATAAAATTATAATGGGTGCAGTATTTGCAATTTTAATTGCTTGTACTGTTCCTGTATTATTTATAGATAATGATTTAACTGGCTTTTTGGTAGTATTACTTATAAATTTAGCTTGTATTGGGCTTTTAATTTGGAATATTTTAAGCACTAAATATACTTTAATAAAAAACGAATTAAAGTGGCGTAGCGGTCCTTTTTATGGTAAAATAGACGTGCGTAAAATTAGAAAAATAGAACACCACAAAGGTTTAATAATTCCTACTTTTATGAAAGCGGGTTTAAGCGAAAAAGGTATAATAATTACCTACAATCAATTTGACGATGTGTATATTTCTCCAGAAAACTGCGAAACATTTATTGCCGATTTACAAAAGATTAAACCCGAAATTGAAGTGATTGAGTTGAAGAGTAAGTGATTTTGAATAATTGATTACTTTCAATTTTAGATAAAAATAAAAAATTTTATAGGGTTGTAAAAAAGTAGGAATGAAAAAGCAATTACTTATAGCTTTAATGGCAACTTGCTTTTTTAGTTAGAATAATTAAAGATTAGTTGGGTCTTTAAGGTATAGATATAAGTTCAAGCTTTATATTATTACAATATTTTTCTTTTAAAAAAACACAACACAGTAATACATCTATTAGCTTTTATTTTTAAAAATTTAAATTTTAAGATATATTCAAGTTCAATATACTCATGATAAATGTCGATACTTTTATTAATTTATTAAAAATCAACATTAGTAATAACTAATATATATTCGTGACTAGCCGATGTTCTATGATCGTAAATATCTGATGTCCAATTAGATAATACTTTATAATCTTTTACTAAAGTATCTCCTAGTACATTTGTAATTACCAAGTCAAATCCAAACATTGAAGTTGGTTCAAAATAGTCAGTTTCCTTACCTAGTTTACTCCAAGTTGCGATATCTTCTCTTTCGTTCGAATTAATCGTCATATTAATTTCACTTGAAGCAATAATATTTGTTCCTTTAACAGTTATAGCACTATCGGATTGATTGTCGATATAATAATCAACAAAAGTCGCAGTCTCGCAAGAACTAGCGAAAAATAATATAACGATTAGAGTTAATAATTGTCTCATAATTATTTAAATTTATATTTATTACTTCAATTATGTAAATATAAACAAAATTTAAAACACTTTATTTAAATAAAATAGTAGTGAAAAATAAAAACAAACGCTGGTTTTTAGCCCTGATGGAAGCGGCATCCTCCCGCGTCGGGAGATACAGCGGACAGCAGGAAACAGCTTCTAAAAAAATACCTGTAGCTGGTGCTTCTAAAAAGTGAAAAGAAAAGACTAATCCACTAAATAAATTCCGTCTTCTTCTAGTCTAATTTGTTTTTCTCTGTACAAAGAACCTACGGCCTTTTTAAACACCTTTTTACTCATTTGTAAAACGGTTTTAATGTCTTCGGGGTGACTTTTGTCATTTAAGCCTAAAAAGCCTCGGTTGGCTTTTAACTCGTCTAGTATTTTTTGAGACGATGGTTCTACGGCTTCATAACCTAACTTTCGTAATGAAACATCAATTTTACCATCGGGGCGAATTTGCTTTATGTAACCCACCATTTTTTTACCAGGTTTTACCTCTTCATACACTTCGTTTTTATAAGCCAAGCCTTTGTATTGCTGATTTATAATTACGTTTACACCTGCTTCGGTAATGTGAGAAATAAGTAAATCTACTTCTTCACCTTCTTCTAAAAGTACTTCGTCGTTATTTAAAAACTGCTGCGTTTTACTAGAACCCACCAACCTATTGGTTTTATCGTCCATGTACATGTGCACCAAATAACGCTTGTTTACTTCCATTGGGCGCGCTTGTTCTTTAAAAGGTACAAACAAATCTTTCTCTAAACCCCAGTCCATAAATGCACCAAACTTATTAATGTAATTTACTTTTAAATGGGCAAATTCGTTTAACTTTATGTACGGATTTATAGTTGTTGCAACGGGACGCTCTTCGTGATCTAAGTACACAAAAACGGTCATAGTATCACCTAATTCGAAACTTTTAGGCACATATTTATTTGGTAATAAAACATGCTTTTCTCTGTCTTCTTCTTTAGGGTCGCCCAAAAAAATACCAACTTGAGTATCTCTTAAAATTTCTAATGTATTAAATTCTCCTATTGCTAACATAATGTGTATCTTAATTTGCAAATTTACGAAAACAATTTACAGCAATTCCATATTAATTTAAAAGAATTGCAAAGGCAAATAAATGCTTAAAACAGAGTTTTTATTACCTTTGTAAAAAATATAAAATGCAAAACGTTTATATAGGTTATTATTTTACGGTAACACCTTTAGAATTAGGAACTGAGATATTATTGGCTCAGTTGGGCGAAACGGCTTTTGAGAGTTTTGTAGAAACCGAAACAGGTTTAGAAGCCTATGTTCAAAAAGAATTGTGGAATGATGCTATTTTAAACGATGTTGCTATTTTAAATAACCCTGAATTTAAAATTACTTTTGAATACAAAGAAATTGAGCAAGTAAACTGGAACGAAGCTTGGGAAACTCATTTTGAACCTATAGATGTAGATGAAACTTGCCATGTACGTGCCCCTTTTCATCCAAAAACTGCTGCACAATATGATATTTTAATAGAACCTAAAATGAGCTTCGGAACAGGACATCATGAAACCACACACATGATGATTCAGCACCTACTTGCCACAGATGTTGCGGGTAAAAAAACATTAGACATGGGTTGCGGAACTGCTATTTTAGCCATTTTAGCCGAAATGAAAGGTGCAAAACCCATAGACGCTATAGACATTGACAATTGGTGTTATTTAAACTCCATAGAAAATGCAGAGCGTAATAATTGCACTAATATTTCGGTTTACGAAGGCGATGCTGCAC
>CBFIIG010000164.1:0-3124 GCA_965662615.1 Flavobacterium sp. | reverse complement strand
CAAGACTTTATTGCTGCGGCTAGAAACATGGACGTTTCTGTTGGGCCGGGTCGTGGTTCTGCTGCGGGTTCTGCTGTTGCTTATTGTTTGGGAATTACAAATATTGACCCTATTAAGTACGACTTGCTTTTTGAGCGTTTCTTAAATCCGGATCGTGTGTCTATGCCCGATATTGATATTGATTTTGATGATGAAGGTCGTGGTCGTGTGATGGATTACGTAATAGATAAGTACGGAGCTAACCAAGTGGCGCAAATTATCACGTATGGTAAAATGGCAACTAAATCTGCTATTCGAGATACGGCACGTGTATTGGATTTACCATTGTTTGAAGCCGATAGAATTGCAAAGTTAATTCCGGCTATGATGCCTTCTAAATGGAGTTTGGCACGTTTTCTTTCCGAAAAAGAAGACGATGTTCGAAAAGCACTTCGTACAGATGATTTTGATAAAGTAAAAGAATTAATTGCCTTAGCACAAGAACCTGAACTTGCAGGAGAAACCATTCAACAAGCTAAAATTCTTGAGGGTTCTATGCGAAATACAGGTATTCATGCCTGTGGAGTGATTATTACACCTAGTGATATTACCAATTTTGTACCCGTAGCAACCGCAAAAGATTCCGATTTATATGTAACCCAGTTTGATAATTCGGTTGTAGAAAATGCAGGTTTGCTAAAAATGGACTTTTTAGGTTTAAAAACACTTACCTTAATTAAGGATACGGTTAAACTGGTAAAATACAAACATAATGTAGATTTAGATCCTGACCATTTTCCTATTGATGATGTAAAAACCTATGAGCTTTTCCAACGTGGAGAAACGGTAGGTATTTTTCAGTACGAATCGGCTGGAATGCAAAAATACATGAAGGAACTAAAACCAACCGTTTTTGGGGATCTTATCGCAATGAATGCCTTGTACAGACCAGGTCCTTTAGAGTATATACCTTCGTTTATTAGAAGAAAGAATGGAGAAGAACCTATAACATACGATTTAGATGCTTGTGAAGAGTACCTAAACGAAACCTATGGTATTACAGTTTATCAGGAGCAGGTGATGTTACTCTCGCAAAGTTTGGCCGATTTTACCAAAGGTGAAGCCGATGTTTTGCGTAAAGCGATGGGTAAAAAACAAAAAGAGGTTCTAGATAAAATGAAGCCTAAGTTTGTAGAACAAGCTGCTGCAAAAGGGCATGCGCCAGAAACGTTAGAAAAAATTTGGACCGATTGGGAAGCCTTTGCAAGTTATGCCTTTAATAAATCACACTCTACCTGTTACGCTTGGATTGCGTACCAAACGGCTTATTTAAAAGCACATTACCCTGCCGAATACATGGCTGCAGTACTTTCTAATAACATGAACGACATTAAGCAGGTTTCCTTTTTTATGGAAGAATGTAAGCGCATGGGATTAGAAGTTTTAGGGCCAGATGTAAACGAGTCGTTTTATAAGTTTACGGTAAACGATAGTGGTGCTGTTCGTTTTGGTATGGGAGCTATAAAAGGAGTCGGAGAGGGTGCCGTTAAAACCATAGTAGAAAACAGAAAAGACGGACATTATAAATCTATTTTTGATGTTGCCAAACGTATTGATTTACGAATGGCAAACAAAAAAGCTTTCGAAAATTTAGCACTTGCAGGCGGTTTCGATTGTTTTGATGATACACACAGAGCACAATATTTCCATAAAGAAGGTGATGAAGTTACTTTTTTAGAAAAAGCAATTCGGTATGCATCTAAATTTCAAGAAAATGAAAATTCGGCTCAAGTGAGTTTGTTCGGTGAAAGTAGCGAAGTTCAAATTCCAGAACCTGTTGTTCCCCCATGTGAAGAGTGGGGAACTATGAAAAAGTTACAACAAGAAAAAGAGGTGGTAGGTATTTATATATCGGGACACCCTTTAGACGATTATAAATATGAGATTAAATATTTTTGCAATACAAAGTTAGAGGCTCTAAAAGACTTAAATAGTTTATTAGGAAAGCCTTGCACTATTGCGGGAATAATTACTTCGGTAGAGCATAGAGTGGCTAAAAACGGTAAAGGTTGGGCTAGTTTTGTGTTAGAAGGTTATGACGAAAGTTATGAGTTTCGAATTTTTGGCGAAGAATATTTAAAATTCAGGCACTTTCTAATTATTAATAACTTCACTTACATGAAGTTAAATGTAAAAGAAGGTTGGGTAAATAAAGAAGGTAAAAAAGGAGATCCACGTATTCAGTTTTTAGGCATTCAATACCTGCAAGATACGCTTCAGGAAATGGCAAAAAAAATAACATTACAATTGCCAATTCATCAAATTAGTACGGAGTTAATAAATAGCTTAAAGCAATTGTTTAATGAGCAACAGGGTAAACATATTTTAAATATGGATATTTTAGAGTTGGGCAAACAAATGGTAGAAGTTGAAGAGGAATCGGCTTTTGAACCTTTAGAAAATACCGAAGATGAAATTATTGAAGAAGATTTAGAAACAGATGGATTAGAGACAATTTCTACAACTATAAAAAAGCAGGTAGAAAAAACAGTTGTGCTTACTAAACTTAAAATGCCAAGTAGAAAAACAAAAGTAAATATTACTCCAGAATTATTAGAAACATTAGATAGTATGCAAGTGCATTTTAAAATTGGTTAAAAATTGTAATTTCTATATGGCTTTATGTTTATGACGAGATAAAAAACCTTAATTAAAGTGAAGTTATAGATAGAATAAAGTTTTAAACTTAAAATGAGTTATATTAAGATAATAGTTAAAAAACATACATATATAAGTAAAAGTAATTTAGGTTGAAAAGAGATTTAAAAAAATATTACTAAATTTGTTCTTTAGAAATTAATAATAATAAAAAAAAAGATATGGCATTAGCAATCACAGATGCTACTTTTGATGAAGTAGTTTTAAAATCAGACAAACCAGTAGTAGTAGATTTTTGGGCAGCATGGTGCGGTCCTTGTAGAATGGTTGGTCCAGTTATAGATGAGGTAGCAACAGAATATGAAGGGAAAGCTGTTGTTGGAAAAGTAGATGTTGATGCAAACCAAGAATTTGCAGCAAAATACGGAGTAAGAAACATACCTACGGTTTTGGTTTTTCAAAACGGAGAAGTTGTTGGGTGACAAGT
>CBFIIG010000163.1:0-3164 GCA_965662615.1 Flavobacterium sp. | reverse complement strand
GGATTTCAAGATGTTGTTTATTATTCAATCCAACAGTCATACCTGTTGTTTATATTTACTTCATTTATTTTTTTAATAGTAAATTCTATTTTATTTAAAAAAAAACAAGAACAATTGGGCTTTTTATTTTTAATATTTAGCACATTAAAATCAATACTGATTTTTGGATTATTATCTTCAACATTTACGGGTTTAGAAAATTATATAAACTTTGAGCGTGGTCAATACCTCTTTTTGTTTGTTGCGTTTTTAGCATTAGACGTGTATCAAACTTCTTGTTTTTTAAGAAAAAGCACATCGAAACAAAAAAACATTGATAAATAGCAAAAAAAGTTAAATATTTAAAGTGGCTATGTAAATTAAAATTGTATTTTTGCACAAAATTTTAACGACCATAAATATATTTTAAAAAAATATGGCCACACATACAAAATCGCTTCAGTTTATTTTAGTTTTTGCATTTAGCTTTGTATCTACATTAGCTAGCGCATCAACAGTTAGTGACTCTCTTGTGCACAACAACACTCATGCAACTCATGAGGTGCCAGAAGATAAAAAATCTAAAGTAGATGCATATATACAGCATCACCTTCAAGATACACACGATTTTAATTTATTAGCAGACGAGGAAAAAGGAGTGCATTATGGTTTTTCTTTACCTGTAATTTTATGGGATAATGGCCTGCAAGTTTTTTCTTCATCTAAATTACATCACGGTGAGCATGTAGCAGAGCATAATGGCAATTATTATATGTTGCACCATAGTAAAATATATAAAACGGATGCTTCAGGTACTATTCATTTAGACGAACATCATCATGCAACCAACGATAAACCTTTGGATTTTTCAATAACAAAAAATGTAGTTTCAATGTTGTTTACAGCATTGTTAATGTTTTTTATGTTTTTTGGGCTAGCAAAATCATATAAAAAAGGACCAATCCCAACGGGTTTCGGTAGAGTTTTAGAGCCGCTTATCTTGTTTATTAGAGACGAAATTGCGATACCAAACATTGGTGAAAAAAAATACAGAAAATTTATGGGTTATTTACTAACTGTATTTTTCTTTATTTGGATTCTTAATTTATTAGGAATGACACCACTTGGTATAAATGTAACTGGTAATATTGCAGTTACTGTATGTTTAGCATTATTTACATTTGTAATAACACAAGTTAGTGCAAATAAAGACTATTGGAAACATATTTTTTGGATGCCAGGCGTACCTGTACCAATGAAAATTATATTAATGCCTATTGAATTATTAGGTACATTAACAAAACCATTTGCATTACTTATTCGTTTATTTGCTAATATAACAGCAGGTCACGTAGTTATTATGAGTTTAATTGCAATGATATTTGTTGGGAAAAATTTAGCAGCGGATTTACCTATATCATTAGGTTTAACTTTGTTTATTTCTGTAATAGAGGTACTTGTTGCCTTTTTACAAGCATTTATATTTACTATGCTTTCTTCATTATTTATTGGTATGGCAGTGCAAGACCACCATCACGAAGAAGCACATTAAAATAATTTAATTTAGAATTTTTTGTTTAATTTATATATTTAAGTATTATGGAGGGAACTCTTAATTTAATTGGAGCTGGATTAGTAGTAATCGGAGCAGGTTTAGGTTTAGGAAAAATCGGTGGATCTGCAATGGACGCTATCGCTCGTCAGCCAGAAGCGGCGGGTAAAATTCAAACAGCAATGATTATCATCGCTGCTTTATTAGAAGGTTTAGCATTTGCTGCTTTAATCTTAGGAAAATAATAAAGGAAAAGCTATTACCTGTAACGGTTGGTTGCAGGTAATGTTTTAAAAAGTAAACAAAATTTAAAAGTATTATATAATAATGGATAAGTTAATTAACGATTTTTCATTCGGACTATTTTTTTGGCAATTTGTAATTTTAGTTGTATTAATAGTACTAATGGTAAAATTTGCATGGAAACCTATTATGGATGCAATTACTGCAAGAGAAGAAGGTATTTCTAATGCAATTTTGGCAGCAGAAAACGCAAAAAAAGACATGCAAAACCTTCAGGCAGATAACGAAAAGTTATTAGCAGATGCAAGAGCAGAACGCGAAGCTATGATGAAAGAAGCGCGTGAAATAAAAGAGCAAATGATTAACGATGCAAAAGCCGAAGCACAAACTCAAGGTAGTAAAATGTTAGCTCAGGCTAAACAAGCTATCGAAAGTGAGAAAAATGCAGCTGTAGCAGAACTTAAAAATCAAGTTGCTACCTTATCTTTAGGTATAGCAGAAAAAGTATTAAGAGAAGAACTTTCTAATTCTGATGCACAATCTAAATTAGTAGATAAATTATTATCTGAAGCTAAATTAAACTAATATGTCAGGTACAAGAGCAGCCATTCGATACGCAAAAGCCATTTTGGAGTTTTCTGAAACTGCAAATGCAACTGAGCAGGTAAACCAAGACATGCTTTCTATAAGAGCAGCCTTAGTTTCTAGTGCAGACTTAGCTGAACTTATGGTTAGTCCAGTTATTGAAGGAAAAGCAAAATACGATATTTTGTTAAAAGTTTTTCCTAATGTGCAAGAGCAAACGAAGAGTTTATTTCGTTTACTTTTAGAAAATAAAAGATTTGCTTTATTAGAAGCAATTACAATAAAATACAATGCTATTTTTGAAGAAAAAGCAGGAGTTGAAACAGCTTATGTTACAACCGCAGTTGCTTTAACATCAGAATTAGAACAAAAGGTAATTGCTACGGCTTCTACTTTTTCAAACAAAAAAATTACGATTAACAACATTATAGATCCATCTATTATTGGTGGATTTGTTTTGCGAATTGGAGATCAACAATACAACGCATCTGTGGCGACACGTTTGCAAGATTTAAAAAGAGAATTTAGTTATTAATTTATCCGCACTTAGGTGCAAAAACAATAAATAAGATGGCAGAAATTAAACCTGCTGAAATTTCAGCAATTTTAAAGGAACAATTATCAGGTTTTCAATCTGGTGCAACATTAGAAGAAGTAGGTACTGTGCTTCAAGTAGGAGATGGTATCGCTCGTGTACACGGTTTATCTAACGTTCAATACGGAGAACTAGTTCAGTTTGAAAACGGATTAGAAGCTATTGTATTAAACTTAGAAGAAGACAACGTGGGTGTTGTACTTTTAGGAC
>CBFIIG010000162.1:0-3200 GCA_965662615.1 Flavobacterium sp. | reverse complement strand
AAAATTGAATATATTTCAGATTTTCTTCCTGAATATTTTAAAGTGAACTCACATATGTACGGTGTTTTAAGTAAAGGCGTTCACGAACTTGAAGAGCAAGAATGCCAAAAATATCTTCCAATAGTTAAAACAATAATATTCTTTTCTCTAGACGAAGCTGTGGAACGGAGAAATAAAGAAATTAGAAAAGCCGAAATGGCTAAAAAATTAGATGAAGCAAATTCAAAACTTAAAAAATAATACTGCTGGTAACAGCGGTTACAAGAAATGGCGAGAAAAGTGCTAAATTCAGATTAATTTTTCGCAAGAAATTTTATCTTATCAGAAAATACGCAGTTCCGAAGTTCGCCACTTCTTGTAGCCGCGAAACGTTGTGTTACTTCCGAATATCTATATGGATTAACGGTTTTAAACATACAGAATACCTATATATTAAAATTACATATCCATTGTGATTTCTGATTTCAAAATCTTTGTTAATAAGCTACCAATTGCAATAACTCACTTTCAAAACGTTGTTTTGGTAAATATTGGTCTTCTAGCGCTTTCATAAACGGAATTGGCGTATCTAAACTCGCTACTCTTTTTACTGGAGCATCTAAATATTCAAAACAGTTTTCCATAATTAAAGCAGATAAATCACTTGCAACACCACCAAAAAGGGTGTCTTCTTGTAAAATAATACATTTACCCGTTTTTTTAACCGAAGCATAAATTGTTTCAGTATCTAAAGGCTGTAAAGTGCGTAAATCAATTACATCTGCATAAATACTTGGGTTGTTATCTAAGGTTTCTAAAGCCCAATGTACCGCTGCTCCAAAAGAGATAACGGTTAACTGCTCTCCTTCTCTTAAAACGCTTGCTTTTCCTAATGGTAAGGTATAATAATCGGTTGGCACATCTTGACTCATACTTCTGTACAATTGTTTGTGCTCAAAGAACAAAACAGGATTAGGATCGTTTATTGCCTCTGTCAATAAACCTTTAGCATCATAAGGAAAGGCCGGGTAAACCACTTTTAAACCAGGTGTTTTAGTAAACCAAGCTTCGTTGGTTTGCGAATGAAAAGGTCCGGCTTGCGTTCCACCTCCACAAGGCATACGCAATACTACATCTGCTTTTTCGTTCCAACGGTAATGTTGCTTCGCTAAAAGGTTAACAATAGGGTTAAATCCGGTTGATACGAAATCGGCAAACTGCATCTCCATAATAGCTTTAAAACCATTTATAGACAAACCGTTAGCAGCCGAAACTACAGCACTTTCGCAAATAGGAGTGTTTCGCACACGCTCTTTTCCAAAAGCAGCTACAAATCCATCGGTTATTTTAAAAGCACCTCCATACTCGGCTATATCTTGACCCATTATTACCAAATTATCGTGCTTTTCCATAGACTGCTTTAATGCACTAGAAATAGCGTCAATAAAACGAATATTTTCTTTATTCTCTTTTGGTGTAACTTCTTGATATGTATAATCTTGATATAAGTCATCTAATTCTTCACTTAAATCAGCAACTGCATCTGGTTCGGCTATTGTTTTAGCCCAATGATCTTCAATTTCAGCTTTTATTTCACTTTCAAATGCAGCAATATCTTCTGTGTTTATAGCTGCAATATTTAAAAGGTACTCTTTAAAATTTTCAACAGGATCTTTTACTGCCCACTCGTCCATAAGTTTTTGTGGTACGTACTTAGTACCACTCGCCTCTTCGTGACCACGCATTCTAAAGGTTTTAAATTCTAAAAGAATAGGTCTTGGATTTTCGGCTAATGATTTTTTAAGTTTTGCAATGATATTATATACTTCCAAAATATTATTTCCGTCTATAATATGACTTTCCATTCCGTAACCAATGCCTTTATCTGCAAGGTTTTCGCAACGGTATTGCTCATTGGTAGGTGTAGAAAGTCCATAGCCGTTATTCTCTATAACAAACAAAACGGGTAAATCCCAAACAGCTGCAATATTTAAAGCTTCGTGAAAATCACCTTCGGACGTAGCTCCTTCTCCAGTAAAAACAGCGGTTACTTTACCATTTTTCTTTAACTTATTTGCCAAAGCAATTCCATCTGCAACTCCCATTTGAGGGCCTAAATGCGAAATCATTCCCACAATATTAAACTCTTGCGTACCAAAATGAAAACTACGGTCTCTACCTTTTGTAAAACCCGATTTTTTACCTTGCCATTGCGCAAATAAACGGTGTAACGGAATATCTCTTCCTGTAAAAACACCTAAATTACGGTGCATAGGTAAAATATACTCATCACAGTCTAAAGCTGCTGTAATTCCCACAGAAATGGCTTCTTGCCCAATACCCGAAAACCATTTAGATATTTTTCCTTGACGCAAAAGAATAAGCATCTTTTCCTCTATTAATCTGGGTTTAAGTAGTTTTTTATATAACGAAACTAATTCTTTATTGGATAATTCTTGTCGGTCGAAAGTCATTTAGAGTTGTTTTTTACTAATTTCAAAAATATAAAAAAGGTTTTACTTAACGTGTCTATTGTTTAAAAATATTAAACCTAAAAATGTCAATGACAATTGCAAAAATCAACTTTAAACTTTAAACCTTAGACTTTAAGACTAAACTCCTTTTCACCAAGGATTACACAGATTTACACAAATTAAGATTTTAAAAACTGAACATTTTAAAATCCTAAGCCAACTTTAAACTTTACACTTTAAACTTTTGACTTTATGACTTAAAACTTTAAAATAAAAATTATTTGGTATATTTGTTACTTATTTAAAATGTAAAACAATGCAGCAAATACCTAGTGTTGACTTACGTGATTTCCTGTCGGGTGAACCGGCACGTAAACAAAAATTTGTAAATGAAATCGGAACGGCTTACGAAGAAATTGGCTTTGTAGCTTTAAAAGGTCATTTTTTAAATGACGAACTTGTAACGGATTTATACAAAGAGGTGAAATCGTTTTTTGATTTGCCTTTAGAAACCAAAAAGAACTACGAAATTGAAGGTATTGGTGGACAACGTGGTTATGTTTCTTTTGGAAAAGAACATGCCAAAGGACGTTCTGCGGGTGATTTAAAAGAATTTTGGCATTTTGGTCAGTATGTAGATGCGAATTCTAAATACGTCAACGAATACCCCGAAAATGTTACTGTAAACGAACTGGCTCATTTTAATGCTGTAGGTAAAGCGGCGTATAAAATGCTTGAAAAAACAGG
>CBFIIG010000161.1:0-3311 GCA_965662615.1 Flavobacterium sp. | reverse complement strand
TAACAGTAGCCGAAGTAGCCGTTGAAAAGACCAAAACAGCAACAGAAACTACTCAAGGAAAAATTGAGCAAGAGAAAACTAAAATTATTAAAGAAGAAGTGGAAGATTTAAAAGCTGCTTCTAACAAAAATTTAGATTCTGTTTCTGCAGATGAAATTAGTAAGGATTTTACAGAAGATTTAGAAAAAGAAATTGCTTCAAATACATCAGAAGATAAACAAGTTACAACTGACGAAGCAGAAAAAGAAGAACCAAGAAGTTTATGGTCTATTTTTATAGTTGCTTTTTTTGGTGGTTTTGCAGCTTTATTAACGCCATGTGTGTTTCCTATGATTCCTATGACGGTTAGTTTTTTTACAAAACAAAGTGGTTCTAGAAAAAAAGGAATTGCTAATGCTGTTTTTTATGGTTTTTCTATAATTGCTATATATGTTATTTTGGGCTTGTTAGTAACTGGTATTTTTGGTGCAGATGCTCTAAACGAACTTTCTACAAGTGTGGCTTTTAATGTTATATTCTTTGTAATTCTTGTCTTTTTTGCTATTTCATTTTTAGGTGGTTTCGAAATTGTATTGCCTAATTCATGGGCAAATAAAGTAGATAGTCAGGCTAATAAAACGGGTTTAATTGCCATCTTTTTTATGGCATTAGCGTTAGCAATTGTTTCCTTTTCTTGTACAGGTCCAATAGTTGGAACTTTATTAGTAGAAGCAGCTTCTAGCGGAGGAATTGCTCCAGTTGTCGGTATGTTAGGCTTTTCATCTGCAATTGCGTTACCATTTATGTTATTTGCACTTTTCCCAAGCTGGATGAATTCTTTACCTAAATCGGGAGGTTGGCTAAATACAGTTAAAGTGTCTTTAGGATTTTTAGAATTGGCACTTGCTTTTAAATTTTTATCTAATGCTGACTTGGTTTTACAAGCACATTGGTTAGAGCGTGAAGTATTTTTAGTCATTTGGATTGTTATTTTTGGAGCTTGGGCGATGTATTTATTCGGAAAAATTCAATTACCACATGATAGTCCATTACCGTTTTTATCTGTTGGTAGATTATTTTTAGCATTGTTTGTCTCTATGTTTACCTTGTATTTAATTCCAGGTTTATGGGGAGCACCTCTTAAAATAATTTCAGGTTTTCCACCACCAATGACGTATAGCGAAAGCCCATATGGAGTAGGTTATACTAACGGAGGAAGTGGGCAAGCTACAACCTTAACATCTTTACCAGAACATGCTCACAACGGGCCTCATGGAATTATCGCTTTTCACGATTACGAAGAAGGATTGGCTTATGCTAAAAAAGTAAACAAACCTGTTCTATTAGATTTTACAGGTCATGCTTGTGTTAATTGTAGAAAAATGGAAGAACAAGTGTGGTCTATAGAAAAAATTAAAAACATATTAAAAAGCGACATGGTTTTAATTTCTTTATATGTTGACGAAAAAGCGGAGTTACCAAAAGAAGAACAATATGTTTCTGAAACTACTGGTAAAGAGATTATTTCAGTAGGAAACAAATGGAGTGATTTTCAAATTACACGTTACAAAAACAATGCTCAACCTTATTATATAATTTTAGATGCAGACGGTAACGATTTAATAAAACCAACAAGCTACACACCCAATGCAGATGAGTATTATAATTGGCTAAAAGAGGGTGTTGCAAAATTTAAATAAATAGTTTTTAAAAGCATAAAAAAATCCAGTTTAAAACTGGATTTTTTTTTTAAGGACTAGACAGATTATTGTTATACAATCTTTTTCTCTATATAATCAGAGTTTAATAAATAAAGCGCTCCCATATAATGGAGTCTAAACGAAATTAAATCGCCAATTTTATAGTCTTTTTTAGCATTAGAAATATCAACAACCGTCATGTCAGAACTCGCATCTACAATAGTAATTTTTGCATCGTCGCAAATAAGGTATTGTGGCTGCATGTCTAATAAACCAACATCTAAAATAGCCCTTAGCGAAGTCTCTCCTAAATCGGTGTTTTCATCAGCTTCAAAAGTGTTTCCCGCAACGTTTTCACCCAATTCACCAATTGGATTGTCTGGTTTCTCGGTTATTTCTATAATCTCACAATAGAGTTTAAAAACATCGTTATGCATGCCTTCGATGGTTTCATTGGTAAACAAATCTTTGGCAAAAAAATAATGCTTCACCAATTCTAAAATGCTTCACCGCCATAGGTCGGGCATTTTTTAATAGCAACGGAATCGCAACAGATGTTCCGCCAGAAACCCAAGGAATTTCAATGTTAAATTTTAATTCAATTAGTTGTTTGTAAAGACTTAATTGAATCAGCTTATCTTGCGTTGGCATAACACCACTCAAACAATTTAAATTGGTTCCAATACCAATTATTTTTATTTGATTTAGCTTTAAAACTTCGCCATAAAACTGAACCAAATCTTCGCCCATTACACCTTCACGTAAGTCGCCCATTTCTATCATTATAATAACTTCGTGGGTTTTGTTTTGTTCAATAGCTGCAAAATTCAGCATTTTTAACGTTTCAATTTCCGTATTAAAACTTACATCGGCGTGTTTTACAATTTTAGAAATATTACGTTTAGAAGGCGGTTTTATGTAAACCGTTTTAATATTAGAATCTAATTCTTTTATCTTTTTTAGGTTACTAATTCGCGAATCATGCATTTCGGTCATGCCCAAATCAATAATCTCTTGAAGGTATTTTTTATTTCCGCAAAGGAGTTTTGTTACAACACCCCATTCAATATTTTTTTCTTTAAAAACCTTGTTTAAAAAGGTGTAGTTTTCTTTTAGCTTTTCTCTGTAAAGCGTTATGAATGCCATATCTTATTTTTTGGTTAATCGCATTTCTAAGTACTTGTTTTCAAAGCCTAATTTTTCGTATAAATGCAAAGCAGGGTTATTAGGTTCTACATGTAAAGCAATGTTTCCTTCTACACTTTCAATGGCTTTTTGCATTAGTTTTTTACCGTAGCCTTTTCCTCTTTTAGTACCGTCAACAGCTATGTAAACCAATATGTTTTCTGGAATATAATCTTTCATTCCAGTGTTGTTTAAAATGGTAATCCCTACGGCTTTATTTTCGTCTATGGCAATAATAATTTTACCGCCTTTATTAGGGTTTACTGCATAAGCAATACACTTTAAAATGTCTTCTTTTTTATCGCCGTATTGTTCTAAATGATGAAAAAGAAAGTCGCTAATACTGTTTTCGTTAAATTGATTGGTAAAATCTTCTGTTTTAGAAATAATTTTAAATTCCATAAATTTTTAGCACATTATAACATGTAAATAAAGTTATTTGGCCTT
>CBFIIG010000160.1:0-3329 GCA_965662615.1 Flavobacterium sp. | reverse complement strand
CTTCAACAAGTGTTTCTTATGCAGGAGCAACTGAAGAAAGTGTAAGGGCATTATTAAAACAAGAAAAGCTAGATCCAGTTTCTTTGGTAAACTTAAAAGGAGGTAAATCTTGGTTATATAGCCGTAAAAACAGAAACACAATAGGTTTCTTTGCTATGGTAAATAACGTATTCGATGTCACTTATAAAACAGGTGGTTTTGAACAATCAAGAAAAGCTACTTTCCCAGCTTTAGTTGCAGACAATGCAAACGGAACACCAAGTTTTGGTCCTAAATATTTTTATGGCTACGGTCGTACTTTCTTTGTTAACTTATACATCAACTTCTAAACATTATAACCATGAAAAATACAATACAAAAAGCAGCTTTAGCCCTTTTCGGACTAGTAACTTTTACAGGATGTGTAACCGAAGATGATTTTTCTATACCAACCATAAAACCTGTTTTATTAATTGAAAACTTTGACGAGGTTGATTTTAACCAGAATTTGGATTATGAAGGATGGATAAATTATGCCGAAGCAGGCTCTAAGCTTTGGATTGAAAGAGATTTTAATAACGATGGGTATGCTCAATTTAGTTCCTATCAAAGTGGCGATGCATCCAATATTGGTTGGTTAATTTCACCAGCAATAGATTTGTCAACAGCAGAAAATGTTGTATTAAACTTTGAATCGGCATCTAACTTTGTAACTAATGCTGCAAACAAGCTAGAGGTACTTATTTCTACTGATTTCTCTGGAGATGAAGCAGATATTGCAACAGCTACTTGGACTGTTTTAGACGCTGAATTAGCAGACAATACAACTAACAATTACACGTACGTTCCTTCGGGTAATATTGACCTTTCTGCTTTTACAGGTATGGTTCATATTGCTTTTAAAGTTACAGGTAACGGAAACGACCAAACAGGATTATTCCAAGTAGATAAAATAAAAGTATTAACGTTAAATTAATCCATTAGAAATTTATTTCTAAAGAAATTATAAAATTAAATAGTATGAAAAATTTAAAATTAATCTTCGCACTTACGGTTGCAACCTTGCTTGTAAGTTGTGTGAATAGCGATGACTACGGAACACCAGATTTATCTGGCGATTGTTTAGACCTTGTGGCCAACGTTCCAGTTACAGTAATAACAAATGCAGCAGTTGCAGATACCACAAGGTATACTACAGACGATATTATGGAAGCTTACATAACTTCTAGTGACGAGGGAGGAAACTTTTATAAAAGCATTTCTATGGTTTCTACGGATGGAGTACACGCCTTTAGTATGCCTGTAGATGCATACAATACCTATTCTCAGTATGAACCTGGTAGAAAAGTATTTATCAATTTAAAAGATCTTTATTTTAATTCATATCAAAGTGCTCCCATATTAGGAAGTTCATATGAAGATAGAGTAGGCCGTTTAAGTGGTGTTACATACCAAAACATTATTATTCGTTCTTGTGAAAAAGTAGATGAAGATGAAATCACAAACTTTGTCTCTATCAATGAGGCATTAAACGACAATTATTTAAACAAACTAATTGAATTTGATAACGTACAGTTTACGACAGAATCTTTTGGTAAAACCTATTTTGACGAAAGTTTAAATAATTATGGAGGCGCTACAAACCACATGATTACAGATAATACAGGAGCTCAAATTATTTTTAGAGTTAGCGAATACGCAAATTTTGCAGGAGACGAAGTGAGTACTGGAAGCGGAAAAATAAGAGGTGTATTAACCAAGTACAATAGCGACTACCAGTTTTTAGCTCGAACAAAAGTTGATATTAAATTAGATGCCGCTTATCAAGAAATAGACTTTAACCCACCATTAGTAGGAGGTTCTATAGCGTATAACGGAAGTTTAACAGAACCATTTTCTACTTATGCAAACTATGATGAAGAATTTCCAATGTATATCAATGACGCAGTTGTTGGAGATAGATACTGGGCTGTACGTTCATTCGGAGGAAACAGTTATATACAAATGTCGTCTTTTGGAGGCGGAAACACCGAAGCGAACGTATGCGCATTTATGGTGCCTGTTGATTTTTCGTCTGCAAACACACTTTCGTTTAAAACCAAAGACGGTTACAATAACGGAAACGTTCTTAAAGTTTATTACACTACAGATTACGTAGTAGGAGGAAACATAAACGATGCAACCTTAACAGACATTACAGCCAATTTTACAATTGCAAGTGGTTCAACTTCTGGTTATGCGGCTAATTTTACAAATAGCGGTAACTATGCTATTCCAGCAGCAGTTACAGGCAATGGTTTCTTTGTGTTCGAATATTCAGGACATGGAGCAAACAACCCAACAACAACAATGCAAATAGACGATATTACGATAAACTAATAAAGTATATTACTAAATTAAAGCGACTTAATCAGTCGCTTTTTTTGTGCCAAATATTAAGTATCTTTGTACTATCAAATATCATTTATGTTAGACGTACAAGAACACCAATTTGAAAAAACGGTGATTGTGGGAATTATTACCCAAGCACAAAACGAAGAAAAACTAGAGGAATACTTAGACGAGTTGGAGTTTTTAACTTTTACAGCTGGAGGAGAGGTAATTAAACGCTTTTCTCAAAAAATGGATAAACCCAACCCTAAAACCTTTGTAGGTACAGGTAAGCTGGAAGAAATTCACGTGTACATAAAAGAAAACGATGTAACCACCGTTATTTTTGATGATGAATTATCGCCTTCGCAACAAAAAAACATCACTAAAATATTCGATTGTAAAGTACTAGACAGAACCAACCTTATATTGGATATTTTTGCACAACGTGCCCAAACTTCTTATGCCCGTACACAAGTAGAACTGGCTCAATGCCAATATTTATTACCTCGTTTAACGGGTATGTGGACACACCTTGAGCGTCAGCGTGGTGGAATTGGAATGCGTGGGCCAGGTGAAACCGAAATTGAAACCGACCGACGTATAGTTCGTGATAGAATAGCCTTACTTAAAGAGAAAATTAAAGTTATAGACAAACAAATGGCAACCCAGCGAGGCAACCGTGGCGCTATGGTGCGTGTGGCTTTAGTCGGTTATACCAATGTGGGTAAATCTACCTTAATGAATGCTGTTGGAAAAAGTGATGTATTTGTAGAAAACAAGCTTTTTGCCACTTTAGATACCACCGTTCGAAAAACCGTTATTAAAAACCTGCCTTTTTTACTTTCAGATACGGTTGGGTTTATTAGAAAACTGCCTACACAATTGGTAGATTCGTTTAAAAGTACTTTAGACGAAGTTAGAGAAGCCGATTTATTACTGCACGTAGTAGATATCTCTCACCCAGAGTTTGAAGACCA
>CBFIIG010000159.1:0-3383 GCA_965662615.1 Flavobacterium sp. | reverse complement strand
TTATATTTAAAGTTCTTTTAATTTGATTTTAAAATTTTTGAATTATAAAAGTACTTCTTCTATTTTGTTGGTGTTTTTCTTTCGAACAAGCTACACCGTCTTTACAGCCATTTACTAATTTAGATTCACCATATCCAACCGCAATTAAACGAGATGCATCTATGCCTTCTGATACTATATAATTTAAAGTTGCTTGAGCTCTTTTTTGAGATAAAAACATATTTTGAATACTAGAGCCTCTACTGTCGGTATGTGAGCCAATTTCTATTTTAACTGTTTTGTTTAACTTCATATAAGCAACCAACAAATCTAAATCTAAAATAGCATCTGGACGAATGTCATACTTATTAGTATCGAAATAAATTTGATCTATTTTTAAAGCCAAAGCAATATCTGTTCCTATGGCCGTGGTTACTTTAGTAATATCAACTTTAGGTATAACCTCATTTTTATTAACTGCTATGGTGCTTTCTGTAGTTTTGTCTGTAGTTTTAACAGCAATTTCACTCATTACTTTATCAAACTTTTTAACTTTAATAGTGTAATCTAAAAATGGATCTATATTACCAAAACTATAATTTCCTTTATTGTCGGATTTTGTAGTGCCAATTTCTTTATTGTCTTTATCTACTAAAACAAGGTTTACATTTTCTAAAGATTCACTAGTAGCGATGTCTTTAATTGCTCCTTTAATTTCTATTTTAACAATTTGTTCTTGTTTTAATTTTTGCAATTCGATAGAATCTTCTTCAATTATTTTTAAGTCAAAAGAATAAATGTCGTCACTTCCTTTTCCGCCCAATCTATTACTTGTAAAATACCCTTTGTTTAACTCTTTGTTTGTTGCAATTGCAAAATCATCGTAAGCAGAATTTATAGTAGAACCTAAAGAAATAACTTTAGCATTTGGGTCGTTTAAATCTAATGAATATAAATCTAAACCTCCAAAACCTGGATGTCCATTTGAGGCAAAAAGCAAAATATTATTTGCCGTTACAAAAGGAAAAGTCTCTCTACCTTCTGTATTTATATTATTTTTTAAATGGGTTATTTCTCCAAATGAACCATCGGCATTAACCTCAATTTTAAACAAATCTGAATCGCCTAAAGTACCTGGCATATCTGATGCGAAATACAAAAACTTACCGTCTGGACTTATGGCAGGGTGTGCAATTTTAACTGAATCCTTTTGAGAAAAAGCAATTACTGCAACCGGTTCCCATTTACCATTTAACAATTGTGATTTTTGCAATTTAAAACCATCATTAAGTAGTTTATATTTCGATTTGCTAAGTAATGTGTTTTGGGTATGATACATTGTTTTACCGTCATTTGAAAACGCAGGTGTAGCATCGTTATAAACCGAATAACTTGCCATTGCATAAAGCACGGGTTTTGTTAATTCACCATTTGCTGTTTTTACTGTTTTTAATAAATTAGTAAAAGGTTCTCCTGTTCTTAACGATTTTTTATCTGAAATAAACTGTTCTCTAGCACTAGAAAAAACAATTGTATCTCCTTTTAAAAACACACCATAATCTGAAAAAGCAGAATTAATTGAAAGGTTTTCTATATTTGAAACAACAAAATTAGTAGTTGTATTTAATGGATTAGATAATAATTTTGTTCGTATTTGATTAGGAAAAGAAGTTTTAAACAAACTCAATTGTTTATCTGCTTCTGTTAATTTACCACTAACTCTTAAAGTATGTGCAAATCTAAATGTGTTTTCTGCACTTAATTGTGGGCTAACTTCTTTTAGTTTTTCAAACCACTTATTTGCTTCTAAATAAGAAGCATTTTGATAATTTGCATTGGCTAATTTTTCTAAAACTTCAATAGAATTATCCCCTTTTTTAACTAAAGATTCAAATATTTTTATGGCCTCTATATATTCTAAATTATTATATTTTTCAACTGCTTTAAGCATAGCTTTGTTTTGAGCTAAAGCTAAAAGAGGACAAATAATAAATAATACTACTATTTTTTTCATGTGTTTTTTGTTTAAAAGAATCTTTGAGAATTTACTTTTTGTGATCTTCCGAATAAATCAAACATTAAAAACAACTCGTGTGAACCTGAGTTATAGTTTGATAAATTTGAAGTTTCTCGGTCATAAGCATAACCTATAAATAATTTTTCGCTTAATTGAAATCCTGCCATAGCACTAACTGCAGCATCCCATCTATAACCTAAACCAAAAGTAAATTTCTCTTCGTACATAAAATTACCCGAAACATCTACTTGCAATGGTGAACCCGAAACAATTTTAGAAACAAAAGCTGGTTTAAATTTTAAATTGTAATTTACATCGTAAACTTTACCTCCAGAAACATACAAATGTGCTCTTTGGTTTAAAGTAGAATTAGATATATCATCGTATCTTTTGGTATCTAAAGTCATTGGAATTGAAATTCCTAAATATTCTGTTTCGTTATAGTAAAAGAAACCCAAACCAATGTTTGGAGAGAAACGGTTGGATATATTATTTTGTAAAATTTCTTCACCTAAAGTATATTGATTTAGTTTTGTGTAATCTACATTTAAAAGGTTTCCAGAAGCTTTAAGTCCAAAAGCAAGTCTATTACTGTTATTTAAAAATAAAGTATATGACAAATCTACTGCAAATTGAGTTTCGTCACTTGGTCCTATTTGATCGTTTAAAATAGAAAATCCATATCCAATATTAGTTCCATCGACAGGCTTGTGCATTGCTACATTAGTAGTTGTAGGCGCACCATCTAAACCAACCCATTGTGCTCTGTATAAACTAAAAATATTTAAATTACCTTTAGATCCTGCATATGCAGGATTAATAATACTTGCATTATACATATACTGCGTGTATTGAGGTTCTTGCTGCCCATAAAATATTGTACTTGTAAATAGCAATATTATTATATATATTTTTTTTGTCATCTTACTATTGTTTCTAATGAGTTTATTGAATGTATATTGTTTATTTATTTAGATATAAATACCCTGATCTTGTTTTTTGGATTCCTACAGAATTCACATATCTAATAGTATAAAAATAGGTACCTATTGGTAGTTGTTCAGATCTTCTTAATGTTGTTCTTCCATCAGACAAACCTTTAAAGAATCTATCGTCTTTACCGTAAGAGTCAACCTCGTAAACCGTGATACCCCATCTGTTATATATAGTAACAGTATTGTTTGGATACAATTGAATATTTCTAATTACGAAAACATCATTATCTCCATTACCGTTAGGTGTTACCACATTATAAACTTCTAAATCATCTTCGCTTGGCTGGTTATTGTTTATTTCTAAATAATCTGGAATACCGCTATTGTCAGCGTCTGTTGGTTTATTTGGATCTTCACCAATTTCTTCTTCATTAGTCAATCCGTCACCATCA
>CBFIIG010000158.1:0-3394 GCA_965662615.1 Flavobacterium sp. | reverse complement strand
TATTGCGGTTATTGATGCTTGTTGCGAAGCACATAATTTAAAGTTAGAAAACCAACTAGAACGCAATAATTGGGTGGCTTTAAAGTACATAAAACAATAGAAAAAATGAGTACAATAGAAAAAATACAAGAAGAACTTGCCCTTGGAGAACAACTTAGTTTTCATCATGAAATTGTATTGTATAATGACGACGTTAATACATTTGACCATGTAATTGACACTTTAGTGCGTGTTTGCGAACACGAAACCTTACAGGCCGAACAATGTGCTATGCTTGTGCATTACAAAGGTAAATGTGCCGTTAAAACAGGCGAGTATAATGAGCTTGTTCCCAAATGTACTGCGCTTTTAGAAGCGGGTTTAAATGCAGAAATAGAGTAAAGAGTCGAAAGTTTTAAAGTGGTAAAGTTGAAAGTCGTAAAGCAAGTAGTGTAATTTGAGGCTTTAGTTTGGACCAATTAAAATATAATTAATCAATTTTCAACTCTTAGCCTTTTTAAATTTTTATTTAATTTAAGTACAATTTTCATCCGCAATATTTCCGCAAAAATGTTTTAATTTTTCTCTTTTTATTGTGGTAAATGTAAAACTAAAAATTATATACATATAAAAAACCACCGTATATACAGTGGTTTCTGTGTGATCGCGCCAGGATTCGAACCTGGGACCTACTCATTAGAAGTGAGTTGCTCTATCCAGCTGAGCTACGCAACCAGTATTTTTTTTAAAGTTGGTAATACAACAACATTTAGTCGGGGTGGCAGGATTCGAACCTGCGACCTCCTGCTCCCAAAGCAGGCGCGATGACCGGGCTACGCTACACCCCGAAAAAAGCGGAGAGACAGGGACTCGAACCCTGGCGACAGTTACCCGTCGACAGATTAGCAATCTGCTCCATTACCGCTCTGGCACCTCTCCAATAAATACAATAAATGTATAGAACATTGCTTTTTAGCGGTTGCAAATGTACATTATCAATTTATATATTACAACATTTTTACTTAAATAATTAGAAAATAATTATTGCTTTTATTTAAAACATCTTACTTTCAACGACATAGAAAAAAATGTTTTTGTGAATTTATAATAAATCAGCTGAAAAAATAAAATATTCAATAAAAACAAGAGCTAAAATTGAATAAATATTGTAAATTCGCAGTACTATCAAAAAATCATAATAATGAATAAAAAGGTTGTAATTGTATCTGCTGTTCGTACTCCAATTGGAAGTTTTATGGGTGCTTTATCAAGTGTTCCTGCTACTCAATTGGGTGCAACTGCAATTAAGGGCGCTTTAAATAGAATAAATTTAGATCCTTCGGAAGTTGAAGAAGTAATAATGGGTAATGTGGTGCAAGCTGGTAACGGACAAGCTCCAGCAAGACAAGCTGCTGTTTATGCAGGTTTACCCGTGTCTGTTCCTTGTACAACTATAAATAAGGTTTGTGCTAGTGGTATGAAAGCAGTTATGCAAGGTGCTCAAGCAATTATGGCAGGTGATGCAGACGTTATTGTTGCCGGTGGTATGGAAAGTATGAGTCAGATTCCTCATAACGTTCAAATGCGTAATGGGTTTAAATTTGGACCTGCAACTATGGAAGATGCAATGCAACGTGATGGGTTAGTTGATGCTTTTAGTAATAACGCAATGGGAATTCTTGCCGATGCTTGTGCTACAGAATATAATTTTACCAGAGAAGATCAGGATAATTTTGCTATTGAATCTTACACCCGTTCTGCTAAAGCTTGGGATGCTGGTAAATTTGCTAACGAAATTGTTCCAGTTGAAGTACCTCAGCGTCGTGGAGATGCAATAATTGTAGATAAAGACGAAGAATATAGTAATGTAAAATTAGATAAAATACCAACTCTTAGAGCTGTTTTTACTAAAGACGGAACAGTTACTGCTGCAAATGCGTCTACTATTAATGATGGTGCAGCTGCATTGGTTTTAATGAGTGAAGAAAAAGCAGCCAGTTTAGGTTTAAAACCATTAGCTACAATAGTGTCGTATGCAGATGCTGCCCATGAGCCAGAATGGTTTACTACTGCTCCTGCTAAAGCATTACCAAAAGCATTGGCTAAAGTAAATTTAACAAAAGATGATATTGATTATTTTGAATTAAACGAGGCTTTTGCAGTAGTTGGTTTAGCTAATGCTAAAATTTTAGATTTAGATTTAAATAAGGTAAATGTTAACGGAGGTGCAGTTTCATTGGGCCATCCACTTGGGTGTTCTGGAGCTCGTATTTTAGTTACTTTACTTAATGTTTTAGAACAAAATAACGCCAAAAGAGGTGCCGCAGCTATTTGTAATGGTGGTGGAGGTGCATCTGCATTGATTTTAGAAAGAGCTTAATAATTTTAATAAATAGCTTTGGAGTAAAATTCAAGACTATTTTGTTTATTTATGTACGGAATAGCCAATTTATCTATAGTACCCATACGTTCTGAGGCGAGAGATGCTAGCGAACAAGTTTCCCAATTGCTTTTTGGTGAGACTTTTTTGGTATTAGAACAAAATAAACAGTGGACAAAAATTCAATGTGTTTTTGATGCTTATGAGGGCTGGATTGATACGAAACAATTTTTAGCATTAACTGAAGAGCAGTTTTTAAAACTAGATAAGTACGATAAAAAATTCAATACTAATTTAGTAGAATTTTTAACTAAAGCAAATAACGAATTAACAACTATTGTTCTGGGGGCCGATGTTACTTCTACTCAACCAGACGCTTTAGATATAAATATTTATAGTTTTGATGGAGATAGTACAGAAGGTATTAAAGCTAAAAATAATTTAATAAAAACGGCATTACTTTATTTAAATAGCCCTTATTTATGGGGCGGAAAATCTCCTTTTGGAATTGATTGCTCTGGATTTACACAAATGGTTTATAAATTAAATGGTTATAAACTATACAGAGATGCATACCAACAGGCAGAACAAGGTGAGCCATTAAGTTTTATTGAAGAAAGTGAACCAGGAGATTTAGCTTTCTTTGATAATGAAGATGGTAAAATTACTCATGTGGGTATTTTAATGAATGATAATTATATTATTCATGCATCGGGTAAAGTTAGAATTGACCGTTTAGATCATTTGGGTATTTATAACGTTGATAACGGTAAACACACACATAAACTTAGAGTAATTAAAAAAATTATTTAAAAGAGTTATTTAGCCTTTATTTAGGATGGGTCAGTATTGTTGGCAACGGTTAGTATATGAAAAGTAGGCGTTTTCGAAGCACGAAACTTTCGGTTAAGCACAAAGTTTGATGCGAGCCAAAACCGTTGAATTTACTACTGTTTCGCCTATTTTTTATATATATTGTTAGCATACGTTTTTAATTCAGAGATACATTTAGTTTTGTCAAAATAGGTAGAATAT
>CBFIIG010000157.1:2371-3496 GCA_965662615.1 Flavobacterium sp. | reverse complement strand
TATAGAATATACCCGCCAGATTAAAGAAGAAAAATTAGATAGTAAGTTTATTGGTAAAAACTTTGTTTTTGACCACAGATTAGGAGAACGTATTACAAACGACATAATATCGCAATGCCACCAATGTGGCGCACCATGCGATAACCACACTAACTGTGCTAACGACGGTTGCCATTTATTGTTTATACAATGTGACAATTGCCAAGCTGTTATGGAAAACACTTGTTCTAAGGACTGTTTAGAGGTAACTCATTTGCCTTTAGCTGAGCAAGTAAAATTGCGAAGAGGTAAACAAAAAGGAAACATGGTTTTCAAAAAAGGGAAATCGAAGGATTTAAAGTTTAAAAAATCGGGAGATTTAACAGATGTAGCTTTGGCTAAAGCCAAACAAGAAACAGTTAAAAAACCTTTAATTAAAAAAACCTTGATTGGTAGTGCAGAACACTATTTTACAAAAGCTAAAGTTGGACAGTTTATAATAGAAAATAACAGTTTACATGTTGGTGATGAGATTATAGTAAAAGGCCCAACTACTGGTGAGCAACAATTAGTTATAAACGACTTGTTTGTAAAAGGTATTGCTGTTGAAACGGCGAAAAAAGGAGATCAAATTACAATTGCTGTTCCGTTTAGAATTCGTTTGTCGGATAAATTATATAAGGTTAGAGTTTCTTAAAACAGACTTTTTAATCTATAAAAAATGCCCCAATTAGTTTCTAACTTTTTGGGGCATTTTTAAATGGATTTATGTGCTAAAAAGTGAGTCGTTTTTTTGTGCTAGGGATAGAGGCGACATCCTTTTTTGCATCAAAAAAGATAAAGCCGAAAGCCCGACCTGAAGGGTAGCACCCAAAATGCTATTCTTTTAATTCAACAACCACAGGGCAATGGTCTGAGTGTTTGGCGTTGGGTAAAATGTATGCCCTTTCAATTTTGGATTTTAAAGGCTCTGTTGCCAAGCAGTAATCTATACGCCAGCCTTTGTTGTTGTTACGGGCATTGGCTCTGTAGCTCCACCAACTGTAATGATCGGGCTCTTTGTTGAGGTGTCTAAAACTGTCTATAAAGCCGCTTTTCATTAAATTATCTAGCCATGCACGTTCTTCTGGCAAAAAACCAGAGGTA
>CBFIIG010000157.1:0-2276 GCA_965662615.1 Flavobacterium sp. | reverse complement strand
ATGCAGATAATCGGCAATTTCGTCCATGTATTTAAATTTATATTCTAAGCGTTCTGGGTTGGTTCCAGATGGTAAATACATGCTCATTACCGAAACAGAATCAAAATCAACACGTATGTTACGTCCTTCAAAATCCATGTGGTCTATACCTGTACCAATTTCGATATGTTTGGGTTTGGTTTTGCATAAAATGGCAACACCACTATATCCTTTTTTTTGTGCCGAAAAGTAATATTGATATGGATAACCAGCCGCTTCTAACTCTAAAGTTGGTATTTGTTCTTGTGTGGCTTTTATTTCTTGTAAACAGATTACATCGGGGTTGGCTTGTGTTAGCCATTCAATAAATCCTTTTGTAATTGCGGCTCTTATTCCGTTTACGTTGTATGATATAATTTTCATTTAAAAAAGTATTTCTTCAAATGTAGTAAAAACTAAAGAAACGGTCAACCCTTAATTTATTGATTTTAGTATTGAATTGTTTTTGTACATTTGTGGTTAAACAAATTATAAAATGGGATTAGTTACGGCTAAAGAAGTTTCAAAAGCAATTAAATTAGACCGCTACGGTTTGGTGGGTACTTTTGTAGGTTGGCTATTAATGAAAGTCCTTAAAATATCTACAATTAATAAGTTTTATAACCGAAATAAGCATTTGAGCGATGTAGCTTTTTTAAATGCTATTTTAGACGAATTTCAGATTAAATTTGAAATTCCGGAAGAAGACTTTAAACGCTTACCTAAAGATGGCGCTTATATAACGGTGTCTAATCATCCACTGGGAGGAATAGACGGCATTTTATTGCTAAAATTATTATTAGAAAAAGAGCCTAATTTTAAAATTATTGCTAACTTTTTATTGCATAGAATAGCGCCAATGAAGCCCTATATAATGCCTGTAAATCCTTTTGAAAACCACAAAGATGCCAAGTCAAGTGTAATAGGTATAAAAGAAACGTTTCGCCATTTGGCCGACGGAAAGCCTTTGGGTATTTTTCCTGCGGGAGAAGTTTCTACCTACAAAGACGGAAAATTAGTTGTAGATAAACCTTGGGAAGAAGGAGCAATAAAATTAATTAAAAAGGCAAATGTGCCTGTTGTTCCTATTTATTTTCATGCTAAAAACAGTCGTTTGTTTTATATGCTTTCCAAGTTATCGGGTACGTTTAGAACCGCTAAATTACCTAGCGAAGTTCTTACTCAGAAAAAACGCGTAATTAAAGTTCGAATTGGAAAACCTATTTCTGTTGCCGAACAAAATGAACACACCAATCTTGAAGATTTTGGAAATTTTTTAAGAAAGAAAACCTATATGTTGGCAAATTCTTTTGAGAAAACACCAGCCAGTTTACTTAGTACGCCTTCGTTAAAACTAAATAAAACGTCCGCTCCTAAACAAATTGCTCAACCAGCAAACCAAGAACAAATTGTTAAAGAAGTTGAAGAAATTAGAGCCGATGACAAGCGTTTATTACAAAGTAAAAACTACGAAGTATTTTTGGTTACCGCAGATAAAATTCCCAACATTTTACATGAGTTAGGTCGTTTACGCGAAATAACTTTTAGAGAAGTAGGAGAAGGAACAAACGAATCGTTAGATCTTGATAAATACGACACCTATTACCACCACATGTTTCTTTGGGACGATGACGCCAAGTGTATAGCTGGTGCATACAGAATGGGCTTAGGTTCTCATATATATCCCAAACACGGTATTGAAGGTTTTTATTTGCAAGAACTTTTTAAGTTTGAGCCCGAATTGTTCGACATGATGCACCAATCCATAGAAATGGGACGTGCATTTATTATTAAAGAGTACCAACAAAAACCAATGCCTTTGTTTTTATTGTGGAAAGGAATTGTGCATACTACTTTGCATTTTCCAGAACATAAATACCTTATTGGCGGTGTAAGTATTAGCAATCAGTTTACCGATTTTTCTAAGTCGTTAATGATAGAGTTTATGAAATCGCATTATTACGATCCTTATGTAGCGCAGTACATTCACCCTAAAAAGGAGTATAAAGTAAAGCTAAAAGACGCCGATAAAGATTTTGTTTTTAATGAAACCGAAGCCGATTTAAATAAGTTTGATAAAATTATTGACGAAATTGAACCAGGCGCTTTGCGTTTACCTGTTCTTATTAAAAAATACATTAAGCAAAACGCACATGTTGTTGCGTTTAATGTAGACCCTTTGTTTAATAATGCTGTTGATGGTTTAATGTACATTAAAATTGCCGATATACCAGAAAGCACAGTAAAACCAGTAATGT
>CBFIIG010000156.1:0-3578 GCA_965662615.1 Flavobacterium sp. | reverse complement strand
CCTGTGGTAAATCTAGATTGGCGGGCCGTAGAAAACAATGACGAGTTAATTACTCCAAACACCCTTTTAGGGAAAGGTGAATTGTTATTTTCTAAAATAGAAGACACTCAGGTACAGCAACAATTAGATAAACTAGAGGCTACAAAAGCAGCAAATACAGCAGAAAACGCAGTGGTTGAACCTCAAAAAGAAACCGCTACTTTTGACGATTTTTCTAAATTAGACCTAAGAGTAGGTACTATTATAGAAGCCGAAAAAATGCCAAAAGCCAAAAAGTTATTGGTTTTAAAAGTAGATACCGGAATTGATGTGCGTACAATAGTATCGGGTATAGCAGAGCATTTTGCACCAGAAGATATTATTGGCAAACAAGTTACTGTTTTGGTAAACCTTGCCCCAAGAGCTTTGCGAGGTGTAGATAGCGAAGGAATGATTTTAATGACCGAAAACGCTAAAGGCGAATTGGTTTTTGTAAACCCAAACGCAGAAGGTGTTAAGAACGGAGCAACTATTGCTTAACGTTTAATATATATAAAACAAGAAAGCCAGCATCTGCTGGCTTTTTTGTTGCTAAAAAAATTTTAAAAAAAACTCAATACATTTCTGCATTGAGGTTTTTTACTTAAAAATAGTTTAGAAAAATAAAAACTATTCTTTGTTTCCAAAAAGTATAATTTCACTTGCGACGACTTCTGTAACATAACGTTTAATTCCTTCTTTATCGTCATAAGAACGGTGGGTTAATTTCCCTTCAATAGCAATTTCTTTTCCTTTTTGTACATACTTTTCTATAATCTCTGCGGTTTTGCCCCAGGCAGTAATACGGTGCCATTCGGTATTTTCTACTCGTTCACCTGCGGCATTGGTAAAATAATCATTGGTTGCCAAAGTTATATTAGCGAGTTTTTTACCTCCTTCTAAATTTTTAACTTCTGGCTCTTGCCCTACTCTTCCAATTAATTGTACTTTGTTTCTTAATGTGTTCATGGCGTATAAATATTTAATTAGTAAATGTTTGTGTTGGTTCTTATGTTTCAACACTGCAAATATTATACAGGGTTAAAAAAATAATCGGTAATTTGTCGTTTACTAACGTTTGTTGTCGTTTATAAATAATTAAAAACAACTGAAAAAGGTGTCCTCTTAACTTTAAATATTGGTTTGTATTAAAATTAACAGTATATTTAGTTACGTTTTAAAAAATAAAAAATGACAACCACCATAAAAAAAGTAAACCTTCGCAACCTTCAAATAGAAGATTACAAACAATTAAAACAATCCATGATAGTAGCTTATCCAGAAATGGAAAACGCTTATTGGAAAGAAGAAAACATAAAAAAACTATTAGATATTTTCCCCGAAGGGCAATTGGTAATTATTGCAGACGGCGTTGTTGTTGGTGCAGCATTATCTATTATTGTTCCCGAAAAAGTAGGGTATCGCAACCACAATTACAACCAAATAACAGGTAATTTTAGTTTTAGTACGCACAACCAAAACGGTGATGTTTTATACGGAATTGATGTTTTTATAGACCCCAACTATAGAGGCTTGCGTTTAGGACGCAGATTATACGATGCCCGTAAAGAACTTTGCGAACAGCTAAACCTAAAGTCTATATTATTTGCAGGACGCATACCCAATTACGGAAAATATGCAGCCGAATTAACCCCAAAACAATATTTAGAAAAAGTAAAACGCAAAGAAGTATACGACCCTGTTTTGTCATTTCAACTAAGCAACGATTTTCACGAAGTACGTGTCATGAAAAACTACCTCGAAGGCGATACTTCTTCTCAAGAATATGCCATACTTTTAGAGTGGAACAACATTTATTGGGACGCCAGTCCAAAACTAATAAACACCGAAAAAAGTGTTATTCGCCTCGGATTAATTCAATGGCAAATGCGAAACATAAGCGGATTAAATGCACTTATAGAACAAGCCGAATTTTTTATAGACGCCGTCTCGGGTTATGGATCCGATTTTGCCTTATTCCCAGAATTGTTCACCGCACCATTAATGGCAGAGTACAACCACCTAACCGAAGCACAAGCCATAAAAGAACTCGCAAAATATACCGATGATATAAAAAAACGATTTCAAGAATTTGCCATTTCCTATAACATAAATATCATAACAGGAAGCATGCCGTATCATGAAAACGGACACATGTACAACGTTGGTTTTTTATGCAAACGAGACGGAACCAGCGAAATGTATCGCAAAATACACATCACACCAAACGAAGTATTCCATTGGGGAATGACAGGCGGAGATAAAATTCAGACATTCGACACCGATTGCGGTAAAATAGGAATCATGATCTGTTACGATGTTGAGTTCCCAGAACTATCCCGACTAATGGCAGACGAAGGCATGAACATACTTTTTGTACCCTTTTTAACCGACACGCAAAACGGCTACACCCGCGTGCGCCATTGTGCCCAAGCACGTGCCATAGAAAACGAGTGTTACGTGGCAATTGCCGGTTGTGTAGGCAACCTGCCCAAGGTAAACAACATGGATATTCAGTATGCACAGGCAGCCGTTTTCACACCCTCAGATTTTGCCTTTCCAAGCAACGGAATAAAGGCAGAAGCCACACCAAATACCGAAATGACCTTGGTAGTAGACGTTGATATAAATCTATTAAAAGAATTACACGAACACGGAAGCGTAAAAATTATGAAAGACCGCCGCAAAGACCTCTACCAACTAAAAAAACTAAAACAATAAGGGCGTAACCCGCCGGCTACGCCAGAGCTGGTCGCGTCATTCGCTATATCTTGCCAAAAAAAGGGCAAGGATGCCGCTACTACCGCTTACGCAAACCAAAAATGCACACCATGAAAACCTGTTTAGAATGTAACGAAACCCTTCGCGGAAGAGCCGACAAAAAATTTTGTTGCGACGGTTGCCGCAACAGCTATAACAACAAGCAAAATACAGACAGCACCAACCTTATGCGTAACATAAACAACAAGCTACGCAAAAATTACCGCATACTAAAAAAGCTAAACCCCGAAGGCAAAACAAAAACCACACGCAATAAATTAGTAGCGCAAGGCTTTTATTTTGAATACTTTACCAACATATTACAAACCAAAACAGGCAACACCTATTATTTTTTATACGACCACGGCTACCGTTTTTTAGAAGACGATGCCATACTGCTAGTAATACGAGAATAAGAGCATAAAACTTTTTAACAAAAACCAATTTCGGGCAAATAGAAATTTTTATTGCCCAAAAAAAATGGTAATTTTACAATTCCAAAAATAAAAACCATGAGTGCAGATAAAGAAGCAAAATTAAAAGCGTTAAAACTAACACTAGATAAATTAGACAAAACCTACGGTAAAGGAACTGTAATGAAAATGGGCGATGCAGCTATTGTAGATGTAGAAGCCATACCATCAGGATCTTTAGGAGTAGATTTAGCATTGGGAGTAAACGGATACCCACGTGGTAGAGTAATAGAAATTTACGGTCCAGAATCTTCGGGTAAAACCACTTTAACCTTACATGCCATTGCCGAAGCTCAAAAAGCAGGTGGAATAGCTGCTTTTATAGAT
>CBFIIG010000155.1:0-3698 GCA_965662615.1 Flavobacterium sp. | reverse complement strand
TAAACAATTGTGTAAACTATTTATTAGACGACAATGGCTTAATAAACATACGCAGTAAAGAGGTTAAATTAGCGCTTTTAGACAAACAAAAAATACATACAGACTATACAAGCATTCAGTTATATTTAGTTGGATTACCATTAATTGTATTACTTCTTTTTGGATTGGTTTTTAATTATAACCGAAAAAGAAAATATGCTAGAAAAACAAACATCTAAAATTTAATTTAATTAACAAACATCGTTTATAACTAATAAAAGTAAGCGTTTTAAAATAGAATATAATCAGTTATATTTGCAGATATACTTAAACAATCCAAACCATGAAATTTATAGTTTCGAGTTCGTATTTATTAAAACAACTTCAAGTACTAGGAAGTGTTATTAACAGCAGTAACACCTTGCCTATTTTAGATAATTTTCTTTTCGAATTAGATGCAAATGCATTAAAAGTATCGGCTTCTGATTTAGAAACTACAATGACTGCAACTTTAGAAATAGAGTCAGAAAGCACAGGAAGCGTAGCTTTACCTGCTAAGTTATTGTTAGATATTTTAAAAACGTTCCCAGAGCAACCTTTAACATTTACGGTAGAAGATAATAATACTGTAGAAATAAGTTCAAACTCAGGGAAATATGCATTGGCTTATGCAGCTGGCGAAGAATTTCCATCGGCTGTAACTTTAGAAGATCCTTCTTCTACTTTTATGCCTGCTGAAGTTTTATCAACTGCCATCACAAAAACTATTTTTGCTGCTGGAAACGACGATTTACGACCTGTAATGAGTGGTGTGTTTTTTCAGTTTTCTACAGATGGTTTAATATTTGTAGCAACAGATGCACACAAATTAGTAAAATATACTCGTACTGATATTAAAGCTTCACAAGTTGCTGAATTTATTATGCCTAAAAAACCTTTAACTATTTTAAAAGGAATTTTAGCTGTTTCAGATGCAGAAGTAAAAATTGAATATAACGATTCTAATGCTACTTATACGTTTGATAATTATGTTTTAACATGTAGATTAATTGACGGTAAATACCCAAATTACGAAGCGGTTATTCCAAAAGAAAATCCAAACAAGCTAATTATTAGCCGTAACCAATATTTAAACTCGGTAAGAAGGGTTTCTATTTTTGCAAATAAAACAACGCATCAAATTCGTTTAAAAATTGCAGGTACAGAGCTTAATATTTCTGCGGAAGATATTGATTATTCTAATAAAGCAGATGAGCGTTTAACTTGCGATTACCAGGGAGACGATATGCAAATTGGTTTTAACTCTCGTTTTTTAAGCGAAATGTTAAACAACCTTACAAGTGACGAAATTCAATTGGAAATGTCTATGCCAAACCGTGCGGGAATATTAACACCTATTGACGGTTTAGACGAAGGTGAAAACGTATTAATGTTGGTAATGCCAGTTATGTTAAACAATTAGAATTTACAATATATAAAACAAAAAAAACGAGCAAATGCTCGTTTTTTTTTTATGCTTAAATTAAAATTAGTCTCTTTTATTTTGTTTAAAATAGACTTCTGTTGCACCTTGTCCGTATTTTTGGTAATTGGCTTCGTAAAAAACAATATGATCGTATTTTTTAAGTAAAAATTCCAATTCTGCTTTTAAAACCCCTTCACCTACTCCGTGTATAAAAACCATTTTGGGCATACGATTGCGCATGGCAAATTCCAATTGACCTTTTGCCGTATCCATTTGAATGTTTAAAATTTCAAAATTTGATAAACCTCCTTTTTTACGCACCAATTTTTCTATATGCAAATCAACCTCTAAAACAAACTCATCTTTTGCAGAAGATTTCTCTTTAACAAAAGAACGTTTTGCAGGTTCTTGCTTTTGTTTTATAACTTGCTGAATTTCTGAGTTTTTAACTCCTTTTCGCAAAGCAGAGTCGTCTTGAATAACTAATAATTCACTTGCCTTATATGTTAGTTCAAAACCATCTGTGGTTTCAATTCGCACACCAGCTTGTGAAAAACCAACAACTACGCCTTCCACATCTTCATCTAAAACTACAACTTTATTCCCTGTTGTCATCTTGTATATTTGTGTTTTCTTCTCTACTCCTACTTGGTATTTTATTCATAATTCGGTACAAACCAATCATAAATAAAGCCATAGCACCAAAAAGTATTATTTTATTTGGATTTGGTTTTCCTTGTTCTATAAGTGCTAAAACACCCACTCCCAAAAGAGCGAAAGGAAATAAAAAAGAAATTATTTTTTTAAACATTGTTATTTATTTTTTAATAATTTTTTTTTGGCACACTAATTGTAATTAGTTAAATCCAAAGATTTCATATATTTGGTTGGTTTAGTTTAAAGCACTCTATTATTTATTTAATGGGGTGTTTTTTTTAGCAATACTGCCAACTCTTCTGTTATTGCTTTTCGGCTATACTGCAAAATATTTCTGTCTGTTGGCAAATATAACTCTTGATTTTGAAAAGCCATAAAATAAGCCAGAATTTGATTTTTCAATGCTTCTTTATCTCTATACGTAAAATAACAACCCGACTCAGTTTTTAATATTATATTCTGTATATCTGCATTTTTAGGCCCTAAAGCCAAAATAGGTCGAGCAGCTAGCATGTATTCGAATAACTTACCCGGAATAATGCATTTGGTTTCTTCACTGTCAATTTCTATTAATAATAATACTTGAGCTACTTTTTGCAACTCTAATGCTTTGGTATGCGAAACATAACCGTTTAACTTTAAAAAAGGATTCAAACCAAAATTGGTTATTGAGCTTAATACATCCTCACTAATAGCACCCGTAAGTTCTAATTTAAAATACGTTTTGAATGCTATATTTTCTTCAATTAATTCACTTAAAACTTCCCATAAAACCAACGGATTTCGATTAGAAAGCAGCGAACCAATATGCGAAATGGTAAAATAAGAAGACAATTCAACGTTTGCTTGTATTTCGTCTAAAACATCAAAACCATTGGTTAAAACCGATATGGGCTTATTGGTAATAGCAACAAACTCCTTTTTAGTAGTTGGCGAAGTAACTAGAATATGATTTGCTGTTTGTAATACTTTTTGCTCTAGCTTTTTATGTTTTTTTGCTGCCCAATTAGACAGTTTTAATTCTTTATGGTAGCCAATAGTTGTCCAAGGATCTCTAAAATCAGCGAACCAATGCAATTTATTACCCAATTTATTTTTTAAACCTAAACCAATTAAATGCATACTGTGCGGTGGCCCAGATGTAATAATGGCATCAATTTGTTCGTCTATAATGATTTTTTCTAAATTTTTAACAGATGGTTTTACCCATAAAACACGAGCATCTGGAATAAAAATATTACCTCTAACCCAAAGTAAAAAACGCGTAATAACACTTTGCTTTTGAACTTTTGGAATAATCCCAGAACTTATTTTTGTTGCTTTTTTAGAAAAAAATGAAGCCCAAGCATACGGTTCTATAATTGGTTTTTTAATTACCCGTACCGATGGCGAAACCTCCTTTGTTAAATCAAAATCCAACAACGGATACGTTGGGTTTTCAGGAACATAAACTATAGGTTCAATATCAAAATCGGGCAAGTATTTTACAAATTTTAACCAACGTTGTACACCTGGTCCACCAGCAGGCGGCCAATAATAACAAATGATTAGTATTTTCTTTTTAGGTTTTATAGTCTTTAACTTTTAGATTTATAAA
>CBFIIG010000154.1:0-3723 GCA_965662615.1 Flavobacterium sp. | reverse complement strand
AAATAATTGCGTAGTTTATCGTTTTGCATTGCGTAAAAGGAAAAAGGCTAATATTCCGAAAATAATGTTAGGCAGCCAAACGGCTATAAATGGAGAAATACTCGATTTCTCTGCCAAAGTACCAAAAACCTTATCGAAAAAGATATAAGTAAAGGCAATAACAATTCCAACCGCTAAGTTTACACCCATTCCGCCACGGCGTTTCATAGAAGAAACCGCAACAGCTATAATGGTTAAAATAAAAGCAGCAACTGGCAAACTGAATTTTTTGTACAAAACCACCAAATAAGTATCAATATTGGCGTTTCCTTTTTCTTTTTCATCATTTATAAAACTATACAATTCCCCTATTGTCATGGTTTCTGCAATGTACATTACAGGCGTTAAATCATCGGGATCAAAATTGTACTTTATCATTTTTTCGGTTTGACTTTCTAACACATCATTATGCGATTGTACCGTTCGTTTGACGTAATTGTAAAGTGTATAATCTTTTGTGTCTTTATTATATCTAATTCGATCGGCTTTTACTTCGTAAACCAATTTATTGTCTTTAAATTTTTCAAATCTAAAGTAATAGCCCATTTCGGTTTGGTAATCGTAATTACTCACATATATAAATTCGTTTTCGCCAACTTGTCTGTAAATATCAATGGTTGCTCTGGTATCTACATTTTCTTTTAGGTAATTATATCTAAAATCTAAAAAACCTTTACTGGCATTTGGTACAAAAAAGAAACCCATTAACAAAGAAAACAAAGACACTATGGTTGCACCCACTAAATAAGGTCGTAAAAAACGAGGATACGAAATTCCCGAACTTAAAATAGCAATTATTTCTGTGTTTGAAGCTAGTTTTGAGGTAAACCAAATCACCGATAAAAACAAAAATATAGGAAAAAGTAAGTTGGCAAAGTAAATGGTAAAATCGAAATAATATACCGCTATTTTACTAAACGGCACATCATTTTTAATCATTTTATTTACTTTCTCCGAAACATCTATAACAATACCTATAGGAATAAAAAGCAGTATCATTACCGAGAATGTGGCAAGATATCTTTTTAAAATATAGCGGTCTAAAATTGTTATAAATTTATTCATCTTTTAAAGTCGAACAGCCATTTGTTTCACCATTTTATCTTTCCATGGTCTAAAAGTACCGGCTAAAATTTGTACCCTAGCCTCGCGAACCAACCACATGTAAAAACCAAGGTTGTGTATTGTAGCAATTTGTTTTCCTAAAAACTCATTAGCAGTAAATAAATGACGTAAATAAGCTTTAGAATATTCTGTATCTACATAGGTATGAGCCATTGGGTCAATAGCAGAAAAGTCGTTTTCCCACTTTTTATTTTTAATATTAATACTCCCTTCCGAAGTAAAAAGCATACCGTTACGAGCATTACGTGTTGGCATAACACAATCGAACATATCTATACCCAAAGCAATGTTTTCTAAAATATTAATTGGCGTACCTACACCCATTAAATACCTTGGCTTGTCTTCTGGTAAAATAGCCGTAACCACCTCTGTCATTCCGTACATTTCTTCTGCAGGTTCTCCAACAGACAAACCACCAATTGCATTTCCTTGTGCTCCTGCATTGGCAATATATTCGGCAGATTGTGCTCTTAAATCTTTATAAGTACTTCCTTGAACAATAGGAAAAAACGTTTGCTCAAAACCATATTTAAAAGGCAATTTCTCTAAATGATTAATACACCTGTCTAACCAACGGTGCGTCATGTGCATTGAGCGTTTTGCATACCTGTAATCACAAGGGTAAGGCGTACATTCGTCAAAAGCCATTATAATATCAGCACCAATGGTACGTTGGGTTTCCATTACATTTTCGGGCGAAAAAAAGTGGTAAGAGCCATCAATATGACTTTTAAACTTTACCCCTTCTTCTTTAATTTTTCTACTGTTAGATAATGAATATACTTGGTATCCTCCACTATCGGTCAGAATATTTCTATCCCAGTTCATAAATTTATGCAAACCACCTGCTTGCTCCAAAATATCTAAACCCGGACGCAAATACAAATGGTACGTATTACCTAAAATAATATCGGGATTAATATCGTTTTTTAACTCACGCTGATGCACTCCTTTTACAGTACCCGCAGTTCCCACAGGCATAAAAATAGGTGTTTCTATAGTTCCGTGATCTGTAGTTATGCTACCAGCTCTGGCTTGGCTTTGCGCGTCTGTTTTTAATAAATCGAATTTCATAATCTTATTTAGAAAGGCAAATATAAAGCAAACAAATCATTTGAAGCCTTTAACTTCTAAAATTTAAACTTCTTTTATGAAACCAATGTGAATAACTTTAATACGAATACTTAATAACTTGTATATAAAAATGCTTGTGCTCCATAACTTAAAAAAGTACTTTTGCATTAAATAATTACTTTAATGAAACCAAACACACAACAACTACAAGAATTAACAACGCAAACCAGACGCGACATACTTCGTATGGTACATGCAGTAAGCTCTGGTCACCCAGGTGGCTCTTTGGGCTGTGCCGAATTTTTAACCGTATTATACCAAAACCTAATGGACCGCAAAGAAGGTTTTGACATGGACGGATTAAACGAAGATGTTTTCTTTTTATCTAACGGACATATATCCCCTGTTTTTTACAGTGTTTTGGCTCGTGCTGGTTATTTTGATGTAGCTGAACTAAGCACTTTTAGATTGTTAAACTCACGCTTGCAAGGGCACCCAACTACGCACGAAGGTTTACCAGGTGTACGTATGGCATCGGGGTCTTTAGGGCAAGGTTTATCTGTAGCTATTGGTACAGCTCAAGCTAAAAAACTTAATAACGACAAGCATTTGGTTTATACTTTACACGGCGATGGTGAGTTACAAGAAGGGCAAAACTGGGAAGCTATTATGTATGCTTCTGCAAAAAAAGTGGACAACCTTATTGCAACTGTAGATGTTAACGGTAAGCAAATAGACGGAACAACAGACGAAGTTTTAAATATGGGAAGCATAAAAGCCAAATTTGAAGCTTTTGACTGGGACGTTTTAGAAATAAAAGAAGGAAATAATATAGACGCTGTTTTAACAGGCATGCAAGCAGCTAAAGCCAAAACAGGAAAAGGAAAACCAGTTTGTGTTTTACTTTATACCGAAATGGGTAATGGTGTAGATTTTATGATGCACACACACGCATGGCACGGTAAAGCTCCAAACGACGAGCAACTAGCAAGTGCATTGGCTCAAAACCCAGAAACTTTAGGCGACTATTAATCCGTTAAGCTACGCTTTACACAACACAAACAAAAATGAAAGAATATATAAATACAGGAAATAAAGATACACGATCTGGTTTTGGTGCTGGTTTAACAGAATTAGGGCAGAAAAACGAAAATGTAGTTGCCTTATGTGCCGATCTTATTGGTTCATTAAAAATGGACGATTTTAAGAAAAATCACCCTAAACGCTTTTTTCAAATAGGAATTGCAGAAGCCAACATGATGGGAATTGCAGCAGGTATGACCATTGGTGGTAAAATCCCTTTTACAGGAACATTTGCCAATTTTAGTACAGCACGTGTGTACGACCAAGTGCGTCAGTCTATTGCTTATGCAGACAAAAACGTAAAAATATGTGCTTCTCACGCAGGTTTAACCTTAGGAGAAGACGGTGCAACACACCAAACATTAGAAGATATTGGTTTAATGAAAATGCTACCAGGCATGA
>CBFIIG010000153.1:0-3773 GCA_965662615.1 Flavobacterium sp. | reverse complement strand
ATTCGGGATGTAGCGCAGCCTGGTAGCGTACTTGCATGGGGTGCAAGGGGTCGCTGGTTCGAATCCAGTCATTCCGACAATTTATATTGGGGGATTAGCTCATTTGGCTAGAGCGCTACGCTGGCAGCGTAGAGGCGATCGGTTCGAATCCGATATTCTCCACTTTTTAAAAACCAACCTCTAAAGGGTTGGTTTTTTTGTACTAGGGATAGAGGCGGCATCCTTTTTTGCATCAAAAAAGATAGAGCCGAAAGCCCGACCCGACGCAGGAGGGAAGTACTCTAATAAAAATAGTTATAGGGAGCATATTTTACTACCTTTGTCAAAATTTATAAAAAATGAGTTTTTCGACTTATACAAAAGAGTTTGGTTATAATTTAAAATTGGCATACCCTATTATTTTAGGAATGTTGGGGCATACCGTTGTGGGTATTGTAGATAATGTAATGGTTGGGAAAATTGGCCCAACAGAGTTGGCGGCGGTTTCTTTAGCCACTAGTTTTATTTTTATTGCCATGTCTTTGGGGATAGGTTTTTCTACAGCAATTACACCTCTCGTTGCGGCAGCACATGGGAAAAATGATGTAGAAGAAGGAAGAAGTATTTTTCATCATGGGTTGTATTTGTGTACGCTTTTAGGTTCGGTTTTATTTATTATTATTTATTTTTCTAAACCTATTATTGGCTTTATGGGACAGCCCGAAGAGGTTGCAGAAATGGCTAAACCATATTTAGATATTGTTGCTTTTTCGTTAGTTCCCTTAATTATATTTCAAGGGTATAAGCAGTTTGCTGATGGCTTAAGCGAAACCAAATATTCTATGTGGGCAACTATTGTTGGAAATATAGTAAATGTAATAATCAATTACTTGCTAATTTACGGCATTTGGATTTTCCCAGAAATGGGAATAATTGGTGCTGCTATCGGAACCATTATTTCTCGTTTTGTGATGTTGGGAATGATGCACTATTTATTGGTTTCTAAACCTAAATTTACTCCTTACTTTGAAGGCTTTAGCTTTAAAAAAATGACTAAAAAAGTCAATTTACAAATCATAAATTTGGGTTGGCCATCGGCAATGCAAATGCTGTTTGAAGTAGGTTTGTTTACGGGTGCCATATGGTTATCGGGTAAATTGGGAACAACAAGTCAAGCGGCAAATCAAATTGCATTAAGCTTAGCGTCGGTTACATTTATGTTTGCCATGGGTTTAAGTGTGGCTGCTATGATTAGAGTGGGAAATCAGAAAGGATTAAACGACCCTAAAAAGTTACGTGATGTTGCTTTTTCTATCTTTTATTTGGCTTTAATTTTGGAAGTGTTTTTTGCTCTTATTTTTATTCTTTTTTACAATATACTGCCAACTTTTTTTGTAGATATGAATGATCTAGCAAACCTTGCAGAAAACAAAGAAGTGGTATTTATTGCGGGTCAATTACTTATTGTTGCGGCTGTTTTTCAAATTTCAGACGGAATTCAAGTAGTGGTTTTAGGCTCGTTACGTGGTTTACAAGATGTGTATGTACCTATGTATATGACTTTTATATCTTATTGGGTAATCGGTTTTCCTATTTCTATTTATTTAGGTCTTTACACAGATTATGGAGCAACGGGAATTTGGATTGGCTTATTGGCGGGATTAACCGTTGCTGCCTTTTTATTATTCGGAAGATTTAACTATCTTTCAAAAAAAATGTTATTAATGTCAAAATAAATTATATATGATTGTTCTTGCTATAATTGGCTTTATTTTAATAATAGTGAGCTTTGGTATAAAAGCTCAGCCAAATGCACCTAAGTTAAATTTACCATTACGAATTATTGGAGTATTATTAATTTCTTTTTCGGTTTTATTTTCGGTTTTTGTACAAATAGAAGCTGGTAGAGTAGGTGTAAAATCTCTTTTTGGTAAAGTGCAGCCTTCTATTTTAGAAAGTGGTTTGCATGTAATAAATCCCCTTATTGAGATTACCTCTTTTGATGTACAAACTCAAAATTATACCATGTCGGCTCTTAATGAAGAAGGCGCAATACAAGGAGACGACGCAATACGAGTTTTATCTGCAGATGGTTTAGAGGTGGTAATAGATTTAACGGTTTTATATCGTTTAGAACCTACAGAAGCTCCAGAGATTTTTAGAAAATTAGGTATAAATTATTCCGATAAAATTGTGCGTCCAGTTACTAGAACGCGTATAAGAGATAACGCTGTTTTTTACGATGCAGTTGCTTTGTATTCGACTAAAAGAGATGAGTTTCAAAACAAAATTTATTCTTCTATTGAGAAAGATTTTAAATCGAGAGGGATTATTTTAGAGCAGTTATTAATTCGAAATATTAATTTACCCGAATCGGTAAAACGTACAATTGAATCTAAAATAAATGCAGAACAAGAAGCTCAGAAAATGACATTTGTTCTACAAAAAGAAGAGCAAGAAGCGAATAGAAAACGTGTAGAAGCTCAAGGTATTGCCGATTATCAGAAAATTATATCTTCGGGATTAACAGATAAACAATTGCAATATGAGTCTATAAAAGCACAATTAGAATTGGCGCAATCGCAAAACTCTAAAGTAATTATAATGAATGGTAAGGGTAATGTCCCTTTAATTATAAATGATAAATAAAACGTATGAAATTACCAAAATTTGTTCTTGCAGATAACACCGATTTTCCAGATGATATTTTTATCATTCATCTTGAATTTCCTCAGTTTATAATTAACCTTAAAGATGACGAGGTAGAGTTTTTAGAAGACATAACTTCTGAAGACGATAGAGAAATAGAACTAGAAATGGAAACATTAATAGAAGAGGCTGGACTTTTCTATGACAGAGAAATGGAACGTTACGAAGGGTGATTAACCCTAAAAAAAATAGTTAAAACACCTTTTATTTCAGGTGTTTTTTTTATTTAAAACAGTTTTTGTCCTATGTTTTTTGTGTTTAACAGAGCCTACATTTGCTCTATAATTAATTAACAAAAACAAATAATGTATGAAAACAATTAAAAAAATGCTACTATTAGCAATGTGTTTTTTGGTTTTACCAACTTTCACATCCGCACAAGTTACAACTACTGTAACAAATCCTATTAAAGAAAGTCCTTTTCAATTTTCTACTAGAGTTGGTTATGATTTTCCAAATTATGGAGAAAATTTTAAATACATTGATTACCAAGGTGGAGTAATGGGAGGTCTTTCTGCAAACTATTACTTTCCAAGTAATTTTGGACTACAAATGGACTTTGATTACATTTCTAATAGTCCTAAAATTAGTAGTTCGTTATATGATATTTTAATTCAAGGGGCTGGACTACCTCAAAAATTATCTGAGGTCTATGATATTAAAGAAACCAACAAAAAAATCAGTAGAATGTTTGTGGGTATTGGACCTGCTTGGAGGTCTTTAAACGAAAAAAGAAATTTTCAGTTTGAAGCCTCATTACTTGGAGGTATAGGTACAATAAATGGAGATGCTATTTTAGCAACGGTTAATCATCGTACATTTCCAGTTGACCCAGCAATACCATTAACTTACCATTCAGGCTTTGATAACCTAACTTTATTAACGGGTAAAGCACAAGTTCGTGCAACTTATTTTTTCAACAACAATTGGGGTGTGAATGCAGGAGCTTATTACATGAAATACTTTAGTAAACTAGAAGAATCTCAAAAAAATACATTACTAGATGCTTATTCTATTCCTGATGGTTCCGGGGTTTATTATATTGAGCCAGAACTTTTTAGTACAACCATTGATACTCAAGACGG
>CBFIIG010000152.1:0-3786 GCA_965662615.1 Flavobacterium sp. | reverse complement strand
TGGAAAGTGCCAGATGTATTATTAAGTGGTAATTTTGGTAAAATTGACGAAGGGAGAGAAGAAAAAGCATTAGAACATACCAAAAATAGAAGACCCGATTTATTGGAATAAATTATTTTTATAAATATGTTTTTAAAAAAGTATTTTTTACTACTTTTGCACTCATATTTAACTAACCTCTGACGATAGCCGTGAATGTTACTTGAATTCATTATTATAAATAAACAATTATGTCAAATTTAATTGATTTCGTTCAAAGCGAATTTGTAGCAAAAAAAGATTTACCAGAATTTAAATCAGGAGACACAATTACTGTGTACTATGAAATTAAAGAGGGTGAAAAAACAAGAACTCAGTTCTTTAAAGGAGTAGTAATTCAAAGAAGAGGTTCAGGAACTACTGAAACTTTCACTATTCGTAAAATGTCAGGTTCAGTTGGTGTAGAGCGTATCTTCCCAATTAACTTACCTGCAATTCAAAAAATTGAAGTTAACCAAAGAGGTAAAGTGCGTAGAGCTCGTATCTACTACTTTAGAGAGCTTACTGGTAAAAAAGCAAAAATTAAAGAAAGAAGATATAAAAACTAATCTACTTTTCTTATCAAATAAAGCCTTAACTTATGTTAAGGCTTTTTTTTGCTAAGTAATTGTCTTCTTTCTATGAATTTAATAATTATACCTTGATAAATTATCAAATTATAAATTCAAATTATATAGTTTACAAAACGCAGCTATTTTTGTATATTTGCTACACTTTTTAAAAACATAAAACTTTTATACATGTCTAAACAACCTAAAATAATCTATACGCTAACGGACGAAGCGCCTATGTTGGCAACATATTCATTTTTACCAATTGTTAAAGCATTCTCTAAAACTGCAAATATTGCTGTAGAAACTAGAGATATTTCTTTGGCTGCTCGTATTTTAGCAAACCTTTCCGATTATCTAAAAGAAGACCAAAAAGTAGAAGATACTTTAGCAGAGTTAGGAAAATTAGCTACACAGCCAGAGGCAAACATTATAAAGTTACCAAATATTTCTGCATCGGTTCCGCAATTAAAAGAAGCAATTACAGAATTACAAAACTTAGGCTATGCCCTACCCAATTTTCCAGAAAACCCAACAACAGAAGAAGAAAAAGCCATTAAAGCTTGTTATGCTAAAGCATTAGGTTCTGCTGTAAACCCTGTTTTAAGAGAAGGAAACTCGGACAGAAGAGCTCCAAAGGCAGTTAAAAACTATGCTAAGCAACACCCTCACAGTATGGGTGCTTGGTCTAAAGACTCAAAATCACATGTATCGCACATGCAAAGTGGCGATTTTTACGGAACTGAGCAATCGGTTACTATAAATGATCAATCAAACTTTACTATTACTTTTGAAGGAGCAGATGGCTCATCAAAAGAATTAAAAGGCGCTAGTCCGTTATTAAACGGCGAAATTATAGACAGTTCTGTAATTAATATGAAAGCACTTAGAACTTTTATATCAGAACAAGTTGCAGATGCTAAAGCAAAAGGCGTATTATTTTCAGTACACTTAAAAGCAACAATGATGAAAGTATCTGATCCATTAATTTTTGGTGCTTTTGTAGAAGTGTTTTTTGCCGATGTTTTTGCAAAATATGCTACAGAATTTAAAGCATTGGGTGTTACCACTAAAAATGGTTTAGGCGATGTGTACGACAAAATTGAAGGTCATGCTAAACAAGCTGAAATTACAAAAGCCTTAGACGATGCAATGGCAAATGGCCCAGCATTGGCAATGGTAAACTCCGACAAAGGAATCACAAATTTACATGTACCATCAGACGTTATTATAGACGCTTCTATGCCTGCTATGATTCGTAACTCTGGTAAAATGTGGAACAAAGAAGGAAAGTCACAAGATACAAAAGCTATTATTCCAGACCGTTGTTATGCTGGTGTTTACCAAGCTACAATAGATTTTTGTAAAGCAAACGGAGCATTAGACCCAACTACTATGGGTTCTGTGCCAAACGTAGGCCTTATGGCTCAAAAAGCTGAAGAATACGGTTCACACGATAAAACTTTCCAAATGACTGCCGCTGGTAAAGTGGTTATAAAAGACAATAATGGTGCTGTATTAATGTCGCAAAATGTTGATGAAGGTGATATTTTTAGAATGTGCCAAGTTAAAGATGCTCCAATACAAAACTGGGTTAAACTGGCTGTAGATAGAGCAAAAGCAACCGGAGTTCCTGCTATATTTTGGTTAGACGACAAACGTGCTCACGACCGTCAATTGATTGAAAAAGTAAATACTTATTTAAAAAATTACGATACCAACGGACTGGATATTCGTATTATGAATCCTGTTGATGCAACACAATTCTCTTTAGAACGTATTGTAAAAGGATTAGACACTATTTCAGTTACAGGTAACGTTTTACGTGATTATTTAACCGATTTATTTCCTATTTTAGAAGTAGGTACATCTGCAAAAATGCTTTCTATTGTTCCTTTAATGAATGGTGGAGGTTTATTTGAAACAGGTGCAGGTGGATCGGCTCCAAAACACATTGTGCAATTTATAGAAGAAGGATATTTACGTTGGGATTCGTTAGGTGAATTTTTAGCATTAGGTGTTTCTTACGAGCATTTAGGTTCTGTTTTTAATAATCCTAAAGCATTGGTATTATCTGAAACTTTAGACGATGCAACTAGCCTATTTTTACAAAACGATAAATCACCAGCTCGTAAATTAGGTAGTTTAGACAATAGAGGTTCTCACTTTTATTTGGCTATGTATTGGGCAAATGCTTTGGCAAAACAAGACAAAGATGCTGAACTAAAAGCTATCTTCACTCCTATTGCTGCTGCTTTAAACAATAACGAAGCAAAAATTAATGAAGAACTAATTGCTGCACAAGGAAAAGCACAAGCTATAAAAGGATATTATAAACCCGATTATACACTTACCGAAAAAGCAATGCGTCCAAGTACTACATTAAATAGTATTTTAGAAACTATTTAAGTATTTATTACAAAAAGTAAAACCTCCTAAATTAAGATTTAGGAGGTTTTTTTATGAAGTTGAATTGACTATTTAAAATATTTTTTCTTTAACCAAAAAGAAACCCTAACCAATAAAATTAAAGCAGGAACTTCTACTAAAGGACCAATTACACCCGCAAATGCCTGACCCGAATTTAATCCAAAAACGGCAATGGCAACTGCAATGGCTAATTCAAAATTATTACCAGCAGCAGTAAAAGCAACTGCAGCTGTTTTATCGTAATCGCTACCCATAGCTTTTGTAAAGAAAAATCCAATTATAAACATTACGGTAAAATAAATTAAAAGCGGAACTGCAATAATTAAAACATCCATTGGGATTTCTACACTTAATTCTCCTTTTAAAGAAAACATAATAACTATAGTAAACAAAAGTGCCACCAATGTTAATGGTGAGATTTTAGTAATAAAAATGTTAATGTACCAATCTTCTCCTTTTAATTTCACAAGAATTAAACGACTCAAAATACCCAAAATAAAAGGAATACCTAAATATATAGCAACACTTTCGGCAATAGTAGCAATAGAAATGTCAACTATTGCACTTTCAAAACCAAAATAAGGCAGTAAAACTGTTATAAACAACCAAGCATAAAAACTATAAGCAAACACCTGAAAAATACTGTTTAAAGCAACTAAACCTGCTCCATACTCTGCACTTCCTTCAGCTAAATCATTCCAAACCAGAACCATAGCAATACATCGAGCCAAACCAATTAATATTAAGCCTACCATGTATTCGGGAT
>CBFIIG010000151.1:0-3788 GCA_965662615.1 Flavobacterium sp. | reverse complement strand
AATTTGAAGTTTTTTACCAAAAAGATTATGTCACTACTAATGCCGGCGAACGAGTACCAAAAGATACTTGGGTGGTTAACGTAGTTGCTATTCAGAAAAGTAAAAAACCCAGCAATAGCTACGTGATTATGAGTGGAGACATTGACAGCAGAAATAGCGATACGATGGACTTTACTTCCGATGCACCCGGAGCAAATGACAATGCTAGCGGAATGGCAGGTGTTATAGAAGCAGCAAGAGTTTTAAGTCAGTTTAATTTTGAACATAATATTATTTATTTGGGTTTATCTGGCGAAGAACAAGGTTTGTTTGGCGGTAAAGGATTTGCAGCTTTTGTAAAAGAAAAAAACTGGAATATTATTGGCGTTCTTAATAATGATATGATTGGAAATATTGAAGGTGTAGATGGAATAATTGACAATCGTACGTTTCGAATTTTCTCTGAACCAACAAACCCAACAGCATCTGAAAATGAAATAAAAATGCAACGTTATTACGGCGGCGAAGTAGATGGAAACTCACGTCAATTGGCACGTTATATTTACACAACTACCAAAAAACACATGCCCGAAATGAACCCAATGATGATTTTTAGATTGGATCGTTTTGGACGAGGAGGACACCACAAACCGTTTAGCGACTTGGGTTTACCAGCAGTGAGAATAATGGAAACACATGAAAACTACAACCGACAACACCAAAATATAAGAACCGAAAACGGTATTAAATATGGCGATGTTTTAGAAGGAGTTGATTTTGAATACACAAAAAAACTTACCACAGTAAATGCAATAAACTTAGCCTCTTTAGCAAATGCACCTCTTGCACCTATAAATGTAAAAATAGGTGGAGCGGTAAGCGCAAATACTACTTTAGAATGGCAAAAAAACAATGACCCAAATATAATTGGCTATAAAATATATTGGAGAGAAACTACTTCGCCTACATGGGATAATTCGGTTTTTACTACCAATCCCTCTTCATATACGCTAAATAATTTAGTTATAGATAATTACTATTTTGGTGTTGCAGCAGTAGGCAAAAACGGCAGTGAGAGCTTTGTCGTTTTTCCTAATATTATAATTAGAAAACCATTTACGAGATAAAAGATACACAATAAAACGAAGACTTTGGGCTTATTTTTTTATATTAGCCCATCAAAAAAAACAAATAATATGGACGATAAAATAATAAGCAATAAAGAGTTAAATATTTGGGAAGCCTTAGTTCCTGTTGTATTATTAATGCTTTTTTTAGCTTATAATATCTTTTTTGCCGATGGCGAAATGTTTGGTACTTATTCCAATCAGATTATTTTATTAATAGGAGCCGCAATTGCATTAGTAATGGGACTTTACAATAAAGTTACTATACCACAAATGTTTAATGAGGTTGTAAACAATTTAAAAAGTGTTTTTACACCTATAATTATATTACTTTTTGTGGGTGCATTAGCTGGGACTTGGTTAATTAGCGGAATTATTCCTGCTATGGTTTATTACGGTTTGCAAGTTTTAAACCCTAGTATATTTTTACCTGCATCGGTTATAATATCGTCTGTTATTTCTATAGCAACAGGAAGCTCATGGACTACTTCTGCTACTGTAGGTATCGCCTTGGTTGGAATAGGAACAGCACTTGGTATACCGGCAGGAATGATTGCTGGAGCTGTAATATCTGGAGCTTATTTTGGAGACAAAATGTCGCCACTAAGTGACACCACAAATTTAGCACCAGCAATGGCTGGAACCGATTTATTTACACATATAAAATATATGGCAAATACAACAGTACCCACTTATATTGTTACTTTAATTGTATTTTCGGTTTTAAGTTTAACCATAGAAACAACAGGTTCTGCAAATTTAGACTCTATTTTAAACACTATAAATTCCAGTTTTGTAATTTCTCCATACTTATTTATTGTGCCGCTTTTGGTTATTGTTTTAATTTTATTTAAAACAAAACCTATCGTTGCTTTAGGTTCTGGAGTAGTTGCTGCCGCAGGTTTTGCTTTGTACTTTCAGCCAGAAATTGTAAAAACGTTGGGTGATAATTCGGCAACAGCCCTTTTAAAAGCAATTTTTACTGAAACAGCTATTATAACAGACAATACCGATTTAAACGATTTATTTACTTCTAAAGGTATGCTAGGCATGCTATGGACAATACTTTTAATTTTATCGGCGATGGTTTTTGGTGGTATAATGGATGCTATTGGAGCTTTGGCTCGAATTACTGCGGTTTTACTTTCGTTTGCATCGTCTGTATTTGGGCTTTTTGGCGCTACCGTTGCCAGTTGTATTGGTTTAAATGTTGTTGCATCGGATCAATATTTAGCTTTGGTAATTCCTGGTAAAATGTTTAAAAAAGCGTATGAAGAAAAAGGTTTAGCTCCCGAAAATTTGAGTAGAACATTGGAAGATTCAGGAACAGTAACTTCGGTTTTAATTCCTTGGAATACTTGTGGAGCTTATCAAAGCGGCGTTTTAGGCGTTGGTGTTGGGGAATATTTTGTGTTTGCTATTTTTAATTGGCTGAGTCCGATAATGACTTTGATTTTTGCTGCTTTTAATATAAAAATTAAGCAGTTGAAAGGGTAATGATTTGGAGAATTGATGATTTGGAGATTGAAATATTTTTGGAGAGTATTGGGTGAATAAAAAATGTGTTTTTTTACTACGGATTTAACGAATTTTGGGATAACTTCAATGTCAACGTCAATTTCAATTACAAAAATCAACTTCAAACTATAAACTGACAACCGACAACCGATAACTAATAAATTATCTTTTCCTTTAAAAAGTTTAAATATTGAATAACGAATTAGGAATTAGGAAATGAGGAAACGAAACCGAGAACCGAGAACACTGAAAACCTAGTGAGATTTCTCCCAATGTTCAAAATGACAAAATTGGGTGAAGTTTGAATATCGAATAACGAACTAGGAATTATGAATTTTGGAATCGAAACTGAGAACTGAGAACACCGAAAACTTCTTTTCTCTTTCAGCGAAGCGGTCTTTCATTTTTCTTCTTTTTCACTTTCGACTCTCGACTTCATAAACCAACCGCATGAGGGATAGTAGCGGCATCCTTTACCGTAGCTTGCGAAGGTGAAGATATAGCGAAAAGCCCGACCTGAGGCACGAAGGACATGCTCAAAACATTCAATTAGAAATAACTATTACATATTATATCAGGCATAAGAAAAACTTATTATAAAATAAAAAAATACCATAATTAGACTTTAGTTATGGTATTTTTATTTAATAGATTTGCATTAGAAAATTAAATAACTTTAAAAATAAAAATTATGTCATTAGTAGGAAAACAATTCCCAAACATTACAGTAGACGCTATCTCGGAAATGGGAGATAACCTTAGAATTAACGTTTTAGAAGAAGCTACAAAAAACAACAAAAAGGTAGTTTTATTTTGGTATCCAAAAGACTTTACTTTTGTTTGTCCAACAGAATTACACGCTTTTCAGGCCGCAATGGGTGAGTTTGAAAAAAGAAATACAATGGTAATTGGAGCATCTTGTGACACTAACGAAGTGCATTTTGCTTGGTTAAATACTGCAAAAGATAACGGAGGAATAGAAGGCGTTACTTACCCAATTTTAGCAGATACTACAAGAAATTTATCTTCTACTTTAGGTATTTTAGATATTGAAGTGGGTGAATACAGCGACGATACAGATACTTATTTAATTGAAGGTTCTAACGTAACCTATAGAGCAACTTACTTGATTGACGAAACTGGGAAAATTTTCCACGAAAGTGT
>CBFIIG010000150.1:0-3788 GCA_965662615.1 Flavobacterium sp. | reverse complement strand
AATTATTTTTTTCATAAAATATTTAATTTTTATATTGGTCGAAAAACATAAAAATTGTTACGTTTTTAAACTTCAAAAATAATATTTTAACGTTTACTAATTTTATTGTGAGTGATTTGACGTTGTCTTGTGCATTTAAAGCGATCGATTCCGTTTACTCTAAGTTTGGCGTGTTTGGTTGCTCTACCTTGCACTCTGGCTCTCCAAAGTCTGAAACTACTTGGTTTCATTTCGTTTCGCATAATATCTATAGTTTCTTTTTCGCTAATGCCAAACTGAAACGTAATGGCATCAAAAGGGGTTCTGTCTTCCCAAGCCATTTCTATAATGCGATCTAATTGCTCTATGTTAAATTCTTTTGCTTTCACATTACAAAGAAAGTTAAAAACAAAAAAAACGCCTGTTGAACAAGCGTTAATTTTTTTGAAATTAATCAAATTTATTTTTAATGTAGTATTTGGTGTCTAAATCATCGTCCTCTAAAATATTAAATTTTAAAGGTTTTTGTTTGGGTTTGTTTGCTGCTGTTTTCTTTTTCCAAATTTCAAATTGATCTTTGGAAAGCCTTTTTTTCATAATTTCAGTAACTTCTTTTTCAGAAACACCAAAATCTAATTTAATCATTTCGAATGGCTTTTTCTCTTCTTGTGCAATGGTAATAATACGCTCAATGGTTTCATTATCAAGTTCTAAACGTTTACTCTTTTTCATGAGTGGAAAAATGCTTTTGTTTTTAGATTAATTATTATGTCAATATTACTAAAAAATAATAAAAGAGATATGATTTTGGTTTATTTTTCAGAATTATTTAAAATTATAACCTTTAATTGTGCTTTTTTTAATGAAAATTTAATTAATGTACCTAAACGTTAAATTTATTCTAACATCTTTAGGTTGAGTGGTTTTAGCAATTTGATGTTTATAATGTATTTGAGTTCCTTTATTCATTAAAAGTAAGCTACCATGAGATAGTTCTAATTGCTTTTTTGTCTCTTTTTGTGAATTGTGTTTTAAAGAAAAAATACGTGAATCACCAAAACTAACCGACGCAATAATGGGGTCGTTTCCCAATTCTTTTTCATTATCGGCATGCCAACCATTGCTGTCTTTTTCGTTTCGATATAAATTCAGTAAGCAACTGTTAAAATTTACTCCTGTTTGTTTTTCTATACGCTCCTTAATATAAATGGTTGTTTTGTTCCACGGATTGGTTTTCCATTTTAAATTAGAGTAGGTGTAACTTAACCCTTCGTCTCCGTGAAGCTCTGTAAGTCTCGGTTGTGCTATTTTTTTTCCGAATATAAGAACATCTTTTTGCTGCCAATTTATTGTTTTTTGCAACTCTTTGAAAAGAGAGTTAGCTTCATTTTTATTAAAAAATTGGGGATACCAATCTAATGATGCATCAGGTAAAATAAGTGCGTTTTTTTCGTTTTCAAAAAGCAAGCTCATCGTTTTAGGTATTTGCTATTCATGTAAATAATGGCTCCAATTATTACAAAAATTCCAAGCCATTGAATGGGTAAAACAGTTTCGTTTAAAACCAAATAAGAAAAAGTAACCGAAATGGGTAATTCTAATGATGATACGATACTTCCCAAGCCTAAACCTGTTTTTGGAAAACCGGCATTTAAAAATAAAGGTGGTAATATTGTACCAAATAATGCCAATGGAATTCCGTAGGTATATATAATTTCTAAATTAATATTTTGTTGTGCAACTATGGCAAATACAAGTACAATTATGCTTCCACCAAGTAACATATAAATACTTCTTAAGCTATGTGATAAGTTGTTTGCAATGCTATTTGCAGTATGCATGGTTATCGTAAACGAAACAGCTGCAAGCAAACCCCAAAATACACCAACAGCATTAATGTTTTCGTAATTATTTATTGTATTTGTTGCTAAAACGGTTCCTGCAATAACCAATATAATGGTGAATAGCTTTCTATTTTCTGGTCTTTTTTTGGTGAGAATACTTTCTAAAACTACACCTATCCAGACACTTTGCATAAGCAAAACAATAGCAATGGATGCATCTAAATATTTTACACAGATATAGTAAAAAACACTGGTCATTCCCATAGTTGTACCAGCTAAAATTAGATTTTTTTTATTTTTCGGAGTTGCTTTTACTTCGTTGTTTTTATTCGAAAAAAAGCGAATAAAAAGCATTCCAATTACGCCTAATAAAAACTGAGAGCCTGTAATGTCTGTGGTAATAAAACCTGCTTTGTACGACAGTTTTACTAAAGTAGCTAACAAGCCATAACAAGTAGCACCTAAGGCTATAAATACAAGTCCTTTTATGGTTTCGTTTTTAGTCATTTTGTAATTGTCTATTGGCTTCGCTAAGTGCAATAGCAACGCTGTTTGCCAAGTTAAAACTACGTACTTCTTTTGCTATTGGAATATGAATTTTATGTGCAAAACGGTCTTTTATTTCTTGTGATAAGCCGCAACTTTCTTGTCCAAAAACCAACCAATCACCCTCTTTATAATTTACTTTTGAATAGTTTTCACTGGCGTGTGAACTGAATAAAAACACTCTTTGCTCGTCTTTTATTTGTTTGTACCAATCTTCTTTGGTTTCATATTCTTGCCAGTCTAAATGTACCCAATAATCCAAACCAGAACGTTTTAAGTTTTTATCAGTAATCTCAAAACCATAGGGTTTTATTAGGTGTAATTTGGCTTTCATACCAACGCACAGTCTTCCTATGTTACCTGTGTTGTTTGGAATTTCTGGGTAAACTAAAACTATATTAATCATGTTTTTTCTTTAATTCTAAATCGCCCAAATGCAGTTGAAGTGCTTTTACAGATATACTTATTTCCCAAAACGAAAGTGCTAATGATATGAGTAAACACAACAAAGAAGCACCAAATAAATAAACGCCAATTGTTTCGTATTCAACATATAAAAGCAGCATAGAAAACACGCTTAAAAACAAACAAAGCACCCCAAATAATTGCATGTAGCGAATTAAAATTAATCGCAAACTAAGGTTTTTAATTTCTAAATAAATTACTTTGTTTTCTTCTTCGTCAAAAGACTTTTTTAAACTTCTAATAATTTGTGCAATGGTTAAAAACCGATTGGTATATGCCAAAAGTATTAATGATGTTGCAGAAAAGAGTAAGGCTGGGGTTTCTAAACTTAAATTCATGATTGTATTTATATGCACAAAAATACAATTTTTTTATTCAGTATTTTGGTTTTCAAAATGTGTTAAAGTTTAACTTTTTTGTAACAAATTATAAAATTGAAGTCTTACTTTAAAAGAATATAAATGAAAATTAGTACAGCTATAGCTTTGTGTTTAATTGTTTTTGGATTAAAAGCGCAAAACACTGAAAATGATTCGATTAAAAAATATGAGTTAGATGAAATTGTTTTAAAACAACGCAAAAAAGCAATAGAGCAAAAAGCAGATAGAACCATTTTTGATTTCTCGGAACAACCACAACTCAATTCGGGGTCGTTGATGGAAGGAATAAAAAAATTACCAGGGCTAATTGTGTCAGAAGTTGCAGGAATGATGTACCAAGGAAAACAATTAGAGGTTTTTATGGATGGAAGACCGCTGCAAATATATTCTAATGAGTTGACTTCTTTTTTAGAAGGCTTACCCGCAAATAGTATTGAAAAAGTAGAGGTTATTACCCAACCCGGAGCCGAATTTCCTGCCACTTCTGGTGGTGCGATTATTAATATTATTACTAGTCAACGAGCTAAAAATTATTTAAGTGCCACGTATTCATCAGGTGCAAGTTTTACAGATT
>CBFIIG010000149.1:0-3812 GCA_965662615.1 Flavobacterium sp. | reverse complement strand
CTATTAAAACACCGTCTAACCTAAAATCTGTTGTAGATGTAATGTTTCCTTCAATATGAGTTCCTTCAATTAACCTGTTGGTTTTTCCTATTGATGTGTTTGTTGTGTTTTTTGATTTATCGAACATATTATTTTTGTTTTAGCCATTCGTCCCAATTCTTCTTTATTTGAATAACCTTATAATCATTAGAATTAATTACGTATGCTTCGTCTATTATTAAATATTCTTTATAATCTTTTAAAACACCAAGTGCGTTTTTAGCTTCCTCTTCGGAAATAAAACCATGAATTACTATAAAATCTTCGTTGCTGTTATACACGTCTAAAGACATTTGTAAAGAGCTGTTATTTCTGTTTTTTAAATAGGTTTCTATTTTTGTAGAAAGCTCTGTTTTAGCATTTGGTTTTCTGTGCGGAAAAACAATTTTATAAGAAGGCTGATCTGTTTTACTAAATACTAATTTCTGCAAAGCTGGAATTATTTCGGCAATCATTTTTGAAGCTTCTTTACCTTCTAATTTACTCGGATAGTTTAAAGCTACAAAATTCAATTCTCTTTCAAAACCATCAACACCTTCTATTCGTGCTACTGTATTTGCTTTTAACAAAGCTAATTTAGGCGCAATTTCATCACCTGCAAATTGCATTAAACTTTGCTCTAATTGAGGTATAAGTTCTCTTAAATTTCCGCTTTCTAATTGCTTATAAAGTAAGTCGTAAGCTACTTCTGGCTCATTTACTACTGCTCCAACAGCTTCGTTTTGCAATAATTTTGCATAATGGCTATCTGGAAATTCAGATATAATTTTGTTTTTATAAAAAGTTGCTTTTACGCCGCTTACATTATTATATGTTTTTTGTAAATTATATAATGCAGGTAAAATTAATTTTTCTTCTGGATTATTATTTAATAATGCTTCTAACTTATTTATTGCCAACTGGTATTCTTTAAAATTATCACTATATAATAACCCTAACTGATAATAAGCAAAGTTTCTATCTTTATTTATTTGTTCTATTTCTAACGGATCTGTTGGTATTTTACTTATATATGTGTCTAAAGAATAGGCAGGGTTTTCGTTTTCGCCTTCAGAAACTTCCTTTTCATTATCATCTACATCATTATTATCGGTATTAGAATCTGAAATGCTGTTTGCAAATGGGTTTTCTGTATTCCAATTGTCGGCAATTTTTAATTTTCCCCAATTACGCTGAAACTCCATTTTACCGGTGCTAACAGCAACCGGGTTATAGAAATAAAAACCCGATTGAGAGAAACCCGATGACGATGACGGTTTTTGTTGAACGTCTTTTGTGTCTTTAAACTCTTTTAAACTTTGTGCTTTAGCATTAGAAAAATCAGAATCTGGACTAACATCTAAACCGTTTAACATAGAAGGAGCACTTTTTTTAGCATTTGCCATTTTATTTCTATCCGCTTTGGCTTTTTCTAATTCCAGCTTTTCTAACTCTTTTAGAGCAGTTATATGCTTTGTAAAATAAGCAACACGCTCCACTTCTGTCATTCCAATTAAAGCCAAAACACTGTCTTTTTCAACTGCAATTTTTTCATATTTAATTACATCGTCTAAACTAGCTCTACGTTTAGAAATATACCTGTGTTCTCTTGTTCTTTCATTTAAATGCACCAATGTACTGTCGAAATAAAAACTGGCTTTTTCGTAACGTTGGGTTCTAAAATAAATTTCGGCACTGTTTCTGTAATTCGAAGCAATTAAATACTCATCTGTTTTTTTATTTTTCAAAGAACTTGCGTAGTTTTCTAGCGCCTTACTGAATTGATTTTGCTTGTCGTAGAAAATTCCTTTTTGGTGGTATAAAACATCTAAATGCGGACGATATTCTCTATTCTCTATTAGCATATTTAAATTTTTTAAAAACACTAAAGTATCACCTTTCTGATAATCAAACTGAGCCGCTTGTTTTGCGTAAGCTTGCGTGTTTAGCTCTAATGGAGCGTTACGCTTTAAATCTATAACTTCCTGAAAAGAAGCATAAGCACTGTCAATAAAAAATAATTGCTCATATAACTGCCCTTTAATAAAAGTATAACGAGCCTTTTCTGCCTTATTTTTTACTAACGGAATAGCTTGTTTAATTGCAATTAATGCACTATCCTTTTGCTCTAAATTCGCATAGGCTTGAGCCAAGTACAAGTTAGCATTTGCTCTGTCTAAATCCTTAATATTGTTTCGTTCTAAAACCTTTTTAAGATTTATAATTGCGGCTTCGTTATTATCTAGTTTAATATTAACTTTTTCTCTCCAAATTTTTGCATTAATAATTTCAGAACTTGAAGGATATTTATATAAAATATAATTTAACGCTTCTAAGGCAGGAATAAAATTACCGTCGTAATACCTAGCTTTTCCCAACAAAAGATACGCTTCGTCCATTTGTGGATTGCGTTCTTTCTGTCCAATATCCATAGAATGTTTTTGAATGGCTTTTGTTGCTTTGTCTTGAGCCAGCCTGAAAGGTGTTTCTTTTGGCGTATCGGTTTCGCTTTTTTCTGGCTTGTCTATTGTTTTTTCAATAGGCAAAAGCGACCAAAAATTGTCGTTAACACTTGTGTTTAATTCTAAAAGCCCTTTTGTTAGTTCTATATCACCATGGTACAAAATGTTATATTCTGTAGTTAATGCATGGTATTTTCTGTTCACAAGCTTGTCTTTTTTAACAGAACAAGCTACAAGTACAAAAACAATTAATAAGGTTAAAATTCGGTATGGTATAGTATGTTTCAAGTCAATAGCGTTTATTCTAAAACTAATTTTTTGCAGTTTTAGTATCTAAAAAGGTAAAAATACACTTCTTTTTTCTATGTAAAAACTATTTGTATTGTTTTTCTTTAATCAACTGTGTTTTTTAAGTCTTTTATTACTTTAAAAGCAATGTCTATTTGGTCGTCGTTTATTATAATAGTAAACTCTGTAGCGGTAGAAATCACCTCATGAATTACAACTCCCTCCCATGCCAAACGTTGAAAAATAAAATAATAAACTCCAGGCACAGCAATGTTTTCATTTGGTAATTTAACCGTAATAGAAGATAGTTCACTTGTTTTGTGGTTTACTTTTTCGTTTTTAAAAAACTTATCTACCAATCCTTCGTACGAACTACTTATAACAATATTAGAATCATCTACCCCTCTGGATGAAGTGTAAAAAACATCTTTTTTATCGTTTAGTTCTGCCATTAATTTGGCCTGGTTTTGCAAAAGTGTATCCGAAACTGCAAAAGCAAAATCGGTTAAATTAGATCGCACTGTTATTTGTCCAATATTAACCAATACTTTTCTTAGTCGGTAATTTATTCTAAAATCCAGTTCCTCGGTTAAACGTTTTAACGACATTACTACCGCTCCTTGCTTAATTTCTTTACCCAATTCTTTTTCAATTTCAGGCATCATTATTCGAGCCAAAGAAGTTAAATTAATAATTCCTTGCCCTAAAGAATACAATAAATGAGGTTTTGCTTTAATGTAATGCTCCACAAAAGAAGAAACGGTTTTCATATTTATAATTTTTGACAAATGTATAAATAAAAACGAATTGTTATAAATATAACTTTAAAAATAAAAAAAAGCGTCTTCTAAATGTTCTACAACAAAAATTTTGTTTTGTTTTAAAACTGAGATTATATCAAATCTAATGTCTAATTCAATATTATTTTGTTCCACATATTCATTTATGGCTTTTACTAAAAGCTGCACTTTTGCTGGAGTAACAAATTCTTGAGGCAAGCCAAAAACATCTGTAGTTCTGGTTTTCACCTCTATTACAGCTAAA
>CBFIIG010000148.1:0-3874 GCA_965662615.1 Flavobacterium sp. | reverse complement strand
TGGGGAAAGGGAAGTTAATTGATGAGATTTTTGGCGAAAAATGCGAAGGGAATTTTATTCAACCCACATTTATTACAGACTATCCAAAAGAAATGAGTCCGCTTTGTAAAGAACATAGAGACAACCCAGAACTTACTGAACGTTTTGAACTAATGGTTTGCGGAAAAGAAGTTGCCAATGCTTATAGCGAACTAAACGATCCAATTGACCAAAGACAACGCTTTGAAGCGCAATTAAAATTAGCAGAAAGAGGCGATGACGAGGCTAGCCAGTTTATCGACCAAGACTTCTTAAGAGCTTTAGAATATGGTATGCCACCAACCTCTGGATTAGGAATTGGTATGGACCGATTAATAATGTTTTTAACCAATAATTCATCAATACAAGAAGTGCTTTTCTTCCCGCAAATGCGACCAGAGAAAAAAGCAGTTGAATTAACAGATGAAGAGAAAATAATCATCAATATTTTAAAGAACGAAAACAATCAGCCTATCCCTTCTGTTAAGCAAAAAGCAGCTTTGAGTGGTAAAAAATGGGATGCAGCAACAAAAAATCTTTCAAAACTAGGCTTACTAGGAGTAGAAACTGTGGGAGAATCTAAAAACTTTGTTTACAAAGGATAATATTTATTTAAATTCTTTATCTTTTTTTTGGAAACAATTTAAAAAAAAAGTAGATTTGAAAACTATAACAAAACTAATTTACAATTATGAAAAAAATTTTTACAATATTAGTGCTTTTCTTTGCTTTTTCATTTAGTGTTAATGCACAGGAAAACAAAGTTGACCCTAACAAAGATGCTATAACTTTAGCTGGAGAAAAAGACGCTAAAGATCTTGGTGAATTTTTAGACTTAGATGATAATTTAATTGCAGAATATTCTAATATATTTACCCAAAAGCACAAAGAATTATCAGAAGATTTAAGTGATGAGAGAAAAGAAGTTTTATTCGTTTATTACAAAAGACTTTTACTAGATGGGCTTAATAAAGATCAACAAATCAAGTTAAAAAAGAATAATGAACTTTACAAAAGACTATGTTCTAAGTAAAATCATAAACTAATTAAAAAATACCCCAATAAGCTTATCACTTTTTGGGGTATTTTTTTTTGAATATTTAAAAACTATAACTCCTTAGCTACTTCTTCAATGGCTTTAATTGTAACATCTAAATCTTCATAAGATAAAGCATCGGTTAAAAACCACGTTTCGTATGCCGAAGGCGCTATGTAAATACCTCTATTTAACAAACCATGAAAAAAGGCTTTAAATTTTGGATTATCTCCTTTTTTAGCCGAATCAAAATCTACAACTGCATCTTTGTCAAAATGCACAGAAATCATAGAACCTACTCTGTTAATCGTATAAATAATATTTGCTTCGTCTAAAACTGTTCTAATTCCTTTTTCTAAATAAGCTGTTTTTTCTGCCAAACGGGTATAAATAGCAGCGTCTGCATTTAAAGCTTTTAACATTTCTAATCCTGCCGCCATCGCTAACGGATTCCCCGACAACGTACCTGCCTGATAAACAGGCCCCAATGGCGCTAGGTGATTCATAATTTCTTCACGAGCAGCAAATGCTCCTACAGGCAATCCACCACCAATTACTTTCCCAAAACACGTTATATCTGCTGTAATATTATATAATTCCTGAGCTCCACCTTTTGCCAATCGAAAGCCAGTCATTACCTCATCAAAAATCAATAAAGTATTATTGGCATCACACAAAGTTCGCAAACCTTCTAAAAAACCTTCGTTTGGAGGAATACAACCCATGTTACCTGCAACTGGTTCAATAATTAAAGCCGCAATTTCTCCTTTATTAGCATTAAACAAATGCGAAACACTTTCTAAAGAATTATAAGTTGCTAATAAAGTATCTTGAGCCGTTCCAGGCGTTACACCCGGACTATTAGGACTACCAAAGGTACTGGCTCCACTACCCGCTTGTATTAAAAACGAGTCGGAATGACCGTGATAACAACCTGCAAATTTTATAATTTTATTTCGCTTTGTAAATCCTCTTGCCAAACGAATAGCGCTCATACACGCTTCTGTTCCCGAATTCACAAAACGTATTTTATCAATATTCGGCACCATAGAAACGGCTAATTTTGCAATTTCTGTTTCTAAAGCCGTTGGTGTACCAAAAGAAGTTCCTTTTTCGGCACGTTCTTTTACAGCATTTACAACTGGTGTAAAAGCATGACCCAAAATCATTGGTCCCCAAGAATTAATATAATCAATAAACTTGTTGCCGTCTGCGTCAAACAAATAAGGGCCTTTTGCACTTTCTACAAAAATAGGCGTTCCTCCTACTGCTTTAAAAGCTCTAACTGGCGAGTTTACTCCACCTGGTATTACTTCATTTGCTTCAATAAATAAAGCACTGCTGCGTTGGTAATTCATTATTTTATTTTTATACGTTGCCCTATAGACAAATCGTTTGTTGTAAATCCGTTTAATTCTTTTATTCTATCTACTGTTGTTTCATATTTTTTAGACAATGAATACAACGTTTCTTTGGGTTGCACTATATGATAATCTCCACCATCTTGAGCCTCAACTAAAGGAACTTCAACAGGAGTTATAAAAGGCAATTCACTTACCACTTGCTTTTTAAAATTAGGATCTAAAACTTCCTTATCAAATTCCGACAAACCAAAACGTTCAATAATACCAATTAATTTACTTGGGTATTTTGGATCTGTGGCATAACCCGCATTTTTTAAACCATTTGCCCAAGCTTCATAATCTCCTTTTTCTAATTCAAATAGAAAATCATAACGAGAACGACCTGTTAAAAACAAAGCATGATCTCTGTATGAATCTGCTGCATCGTCGTATTTTCTAAAACATTCTTGCGCCGCATCATCATCGTGTTTAATGCTTTCGCCTGTCCAACCTTTATGGCATTTTATTCCAAAATGATTGTTCGCTTGTATCGCCAAACGCCCTTTACCAGCTCCCGATTCTAAAATTCCTTGTGCTAAAATAATACTTGCCGGAATTCCGAATTGTTTCATGTTATTTTGAGCAATTGGTTTAAAATAAGCAATATACTCATCAACACTTTGTCCAGTTGTAGAAACTTTAGATGTAGCTTCTAAGGTTTCCGAAGTTTCTTTTTTAGGCTTTATAACTTCTTTAGGTGGAAGCTTTACCGTAGTTTTTGGCTTTGTAGTTGTTATTACAGGCGTTTTTTTCGAACCACAACTAGCAACAAAAAAACCTATAAACAATATTTGTAAAATTCTATATTTCATATCCTATTTGGCATTTGCCCTTTCTTTTATTATTTACTCCTTCTATGCCTTGCAAACCACCCGTATGGATAAGCAAAACAGAACTATTTGGTTTAAAAAAACCTTGTTTTATATCTTCTAAAACACCAAAAACCATTTTACCCGTATAAATTGGATCTAACGGAACATTGGTTTTAGTATAAAAATCGTTTAAAAAATCTACCAAATCGTCTGTTACTTTGGCATAACCACCAAAATGATAATCGGTTCGTAATTCCCAATTTTTACGAGTTGCAAAGTTATTAATTTCTTCAATTAAAAAGTCGCCTTTTAACGCCGAATATCCAATAATTTTTTGTTCTAGTTTACTCGCATTAATTAATCCACTTATTGTGCCGCCCGTTCCTACTGCAACGCATATATAATCGAAATGTTGCGTATGACCATCTAAAATCTCTCCACAACCTTTTAAAGCCAATATATTTGTACCGCCTTCGGGTAAAACATAAAAGCCCGTATAGCTTTCAATTATAGTTTTTATAGAAACACTTTCTTCTTTTAAAGCATAATCGGCACGGCTTACAAAATGCAATTGCATACCCATAGAAACGCAACGAGCCAAGGTT
>CBFIIG010000147.1:0-3987 GCA_965662615.1 Flavobacterium sp. | reverse complement strand
ACTTGCATCAAAAGGTATGTGAGTGCAGTTTGTGTTTTGTAAAAATTCATTGCTTCTAGAAGCCACAAATACATTATGTTCGTTTGCTATTTTTTCTACTATGGCTTTACCTATTCCGTAAGAACCACCAATTAAAAGTATATTTTTCTTTTCCATTTTCTTAACCTTTAAATTCTCCAAAAAGTTCTATTAATTTTTTATGTCTGTAATTAAATATCTCATCTAATTTAGGCTTTACAATAAACGGATGCAACAATTGACCTAAAATTCCCATGGGTACTTTATAGTCTATAATATCTTCCATTTCTACACCACCCGGAATTTCTTTAATAAAATGCTTGTGGTGCCATAAAGCGTATGGTCCAAAACGTTGTTCATCTACAAAATACTTTTTATTTTGAACATGCGTAATTTCAGTAACCCATTTTGTTTTTATGCCCAAAACAGGAGTAACTATATATTGAATTATTTGTCCAGGAAACATTGGCCTATCTGCACCTGATAGTATTTCAAATCCCATATAATCGGGTGTAATGGTTTTTAAGTTATAAGGACTCGATAAAAATTCCCATGCTTCATCTATTGTAATAGGTAAGTTTTGCTTGGTATGTTTGGTATATATTTTCATATTTATTTTTTTGTAAAGATACTTTTTTGTTTAGACTTTTAAACTATTAATTAAACAAAATATTTCATTTTGTATTTTTATTAACATTTAGAACCAATATTTTGTTTAATTTTGAAAAAAATAAATAAACTTTTTATGAAAAAATTAATTCTTATTACATTATTATTTGCAATAAAAATAATATTTGCTCAGGTACAAACACCTCAGCCAAGTCCTATTTCTAAGGTAGAACAAATGGTAGGTTTAACTTTGGTTAGTTTAGATTATTCTCGTCCAAGCGCTAAAGGTCGTATTGTATATGGTGAGTTGGTGCCTTACGGTAAATATTGGAGAACAGGAGCAAACGAAAATACAAAAATCACGTTTTCTACAGATGTAACTATTGGTGGAAAAGATGTAAAAAAAGGTACTTATGCTTTATTTACAACACCAAGAGCAGATAAATGGGATATTATTTTATATGAAACTACAAATAATTGGGGTTTGCCTAATGCTTGGGACGATGCAAAAGTAGTTTTAACAACTACTGCAATGCCAAAAAGTTTATACGAAAATATAGAAACCTTTACTATAGATTTTACAAACCTTTCTAATGACAGTGCAGAAGTTGCACTTTCTTGGGAAAAAACAAGAGTTAGTTTTGAAGTAAAAGTACCAACTGAAAAGTTAGCAATGACAAGCATAGAAAAAGTATTAGCTGGCCCTGCAGCTGGTGATTTTTTTAGTGCAGCTAGTTATTACTACCAATCTAATATAGAAAACGAAAAAGCTTTAACATGGGTAAATAAAGCATTAGAATTGTCTCCTAAAGATAAAGATTTACCTTTTTGGTACTTGCGTTTAAAATCACTTATACAAGCTAGAGCTGGTGATAAAAAAGGTGCGATTGCAACAGCTAAAGAATCATTAGCTAACGCAGTTAAAGCAGGAAATGGAGATTACGAGAGAATGAACAAAGCTAGTATTGCAGAGTGGTCTAAATAATTAAAGTGACTTTATATTTTATAGAAAACCCCAATTTTATTGGGGTTTTCTTTTTATATTTACATAAAAAAATATGATTTCATTTATAAAAACAACTCAATTGCCCGAGACTTATTATTTGGGACATAAGGTTGAAATGAGTTTAGAAAACAATAAAACCCAAGAACTTTTTAGAGGTTTTATGCCTTTGCGTAAACAAATTTTAAACAAATCGTCGGAGTATGTTTTGCTTTTGCATGAGTATAATAAACAAACTACTTTCGAAAATTTTACTCCACAAACAATACATATCAATTGGGCATTACAGCAAGTAAATGCTTTAGAACTAAGTACAAGTGATTTTTTACACTATACTTTACCTACTCAAAACTATGCTGTTTTTCTACACACTGGAGGTGTAGCTGAGTTTGCTGGTTCTATGCATTATATTTTTTCGAATTGGTTGCCTAATTCTGGTTATGAAGCAGTTCAAGCTCCGCATTTTGAAAAAATACTTCCCGTATTCCCCCCTCAACCTGAAACAAGGGAAGAGGAAATTTGGATTCCGATTAAAAATATCATAAACTAATTAAATTAAAAGCCCAGATATACTGAGCTTTTAATTTTTTCTATTTTTTTATCCTGTTAGTAACAATATTTATTTGCTGCTATAACTTCTTTAGCAATTGCTTCTCGTAAACCTATAACATTTGGAATGTTAGTGTATTTTGTAAAACGTTTTAATCCCATTAGCATCATGCGTTGTTCATCGCCTTCGGCAAAAGAAACAATCCCTTCTTTTGCTTTGTTGTTTATAATATCTACTGCTTGGTATAAATACAATTGAGCCATTGCAATTTGTCCTTTTACTTTGTCTGCTCCTTCTTTTTTAGCTAATTTTTCGGTTCTTAAAAGTGTACTTTCTGCCATGTATATTTCAATTAAAATATCGGCAGCTGCCATTAATAACTGTTGGTGTTCTTCTAATTCTGGACCGTATTTTTGAACCGCACTCCCAGAAACCATTAAAAATACTTTCTTAAGTTTGGCAATCATTTCTTTTTCTTCAGCAAAAAGTTCTGTGTAATCTGGAATGTTAAAATCTGGAATACCCATTAACTCTTCTGCTACAGCCATTGCTGGTCCTAATAAATCTACATGTCCTTTCATTGCTTTTTTAACCAACATACCTACAGAAAGCATACGGTTAATTTCGTTTGTACCTTCGTAAATTCTAGAAATACGAGCATCTCGCCAAGCACTTTCCATTGGAGCATCTTCAGAAAAGCCCATACCACCATAAATTTGGATTCCTTCGTCTGTACAATGTTGTACATCTTCGGAAACGGCTACTTTTAAAATAGAACATTCAATAGCAAATTCTTCAACCCCTTTTAATTCGGCTTCTTGATGAGAATTTCCTTCACTAACTCTAATGTTTATTCTATTTTCAATATCTGCTGCTGCTCTATAGGTTGCACTTTCTCCGGCATAAGCGTTTGTTGCTATTTCGGCAATTTTTGCCTGAATAGCTCCAAAACTTGAAATTGGAGTTTTAAATTGTACACGTTCGTTGGCATAATTAACTGCACTAGAAATAGTTCTTCTTTGTGCTTCTAAACAAGCTGCTGCAAGTTTTATACGTCCCACGTTTAAAGCATTCATAGCAATTTTAAACCCTTCGCCACGACCTGCAAGCATGTTTTCTACTGGAACTTTAGTTTCGTTAAAAAATACTTGACGAGTAGAAGAGGAGCGAATACCAAGTTTATGTTCTTCGTCACCTAAAGTAATTCCGTTTGATGGGTCGTTTTCAATAATAAATCCGGTTATGTTTTTATCATCTTCAATACGAGCAAAAACAATAAATATATTACAAAAACCTGCGTTTGATATCCACATTTTTCCTCCAGTAATAGAGTAGTGCTTTCCATCTTCACTTAAAACTGCTTTTGTTTTACCAGAATTTGCATCAGATCCAGCTCCTGGTTCGGTTAAACAGTAGGCACCAAACCACTCCCCAGAAGCTAATTTTGGCACATATTTTTGTTTTTGTTCTTCTGTTCCATACAATGTAATGGGCATAGTTCCAATTCCCGTATGAGCACCAAAGGCAGTTGAAAACGAGCCAGTTGCACCAGATATGTAATCACACACCAAAACGGTATTTACAAATCCCATTCCCATACCACCATAAGCTTCGGGAACAGCTATGCTTAAAAAGCCTAAATCACCTGCTTTACGCATTACCTCTTCGGTAAGTGCATAATCTTTTTTCTCGAAACGTTCTTTATGTGGCCAAAGTTCTTTATCTACAAACTCCACTACAGAATCTCGCATCATGCGTTGTTCTTCATTAAAATCTTCTGGTGTAAATATTTCTTCACACTTGGTTT
>CBFIIG010000146.1:0-4001 GCA_965662615.1 Flavobacterium sp. | reverse complement strand
GAAGATCCAGCATATGAAGTAATACGTAACGCAATTGCAAGCCGAGACAAAAACAGCGCTAAAACCGATAAATACGAAGCCGATTTTTACTCTAAGTCTATTTTTAAAGTAGAAGACACTCCAAAAAATATTCGTGTTGCAATAAATAGTGAAGACCCTGGCCAATTAGATTCCTTAGGAAATGGGGTTTTATATTTGTCCGAAACAGTTTCTAGAGTAAAATTTGAACGCCCAAATAAAATATACGAGCAAATTATTGCCAGTAAAGTGGCAGGTAACAGCCGCGGATTTAGTTTTAATACCGCAACCAATAGCGATTTTAATTTTTACAAAAACTTTATTTCTTTTGGTACTAAACACATCTCGCCAATTGCCGATGGTGCTTTTGGATATTACAAATACAAATTAGAAAATACATTTTACGACCAAAAAAAGTTAATAAATAAAATTAAAGTTATTGCAAAACGTAAAAACGAACCTGTTTTTGAAGGCTACCTATATATAGTAGAAGACAGTTGGGAAATATACGGAACACAACTAAGTACAAACGGAAACCGTATGCAAAATGGTTTTGTAAACGAACTAACCATTACCCAAGATTACAGCTACAATAGTAGTAATAAAATTTGGGCTAAAAACATTCAAACACTAAACTTTGACGCTTCTTTTTTTGGTATTAAATTTAAAGGAAATTACAGCTATGTGTTTACGAATTATTCATTTATAGAAGAATTTAGCGAAGGAACTTTTGGTAAAGAAATTGTAAAAATAGAAGCCGACTCTAATAAAAAAGACGATGCCTATTGGCAAAACAACAGACAAATTGCATTAAACGAAGAAGAAATAACCAATTACCATAAAAAAGACAGTATTTACGAACATAAAAACAGTAAAGTTTATTTAGACTCTATTGATAAAAAAAGTAATACTTTCAAAATACAAGACATCGTAATGGGATATACCTATAAAAATAGAGCTGAAAAATATAGTATAAACTATAGCGCACTTGGCTCTAATTTTAACACTATACAAGGTTATTCACTTTCTACTGGTTTTACATTTAATAAAGAAAATGAAGAAGAAACTAAATCTTATAAAATAAAATTGGAGTCAAACTATGGACTGTCAGATAAAAGATTTAGACCACAATTAAGTTTTAATAAAACTATAAATAAATTAAACCTTACTTCGTTTGAAATTAAAGCAGGAACCGAATTAAAACAATTCAACAACCAAAATCCAATATCTCCATTAATAAACGGCATAAGCTCTTTGTTTTTTGCGCGTAATTTTGCCAAGTTTTATAATTCCGAATTTGCAGTAGTAAAATACGAAACCGAAATAACCAATGGTATAATGGGTGCTATTAATGCCAGTTACGAAATGCGAAAAGCCGTTTTTAACAACACCGACAAAACTTTGTACAATGGGCAATCGTATATTTACACGTCAAATAATCCTTTTAACCCATTAGACTTTACAAACTCAGGTTTAGTGAAAAACGATATTTATAAAATTGGGTTTAACACAGAAATTAATTTTGATCAGAAATACATTTCTCGCCCCGATGGAAAAATAAGAGTTAAAAACAATAAATACCCTATTTTAAACTTTAATTTCACCAAAGCTTTTTCGGGAAGTGAGCTAAAAAACAGTTATGAATTCCTGTCAAGTAATTTAAAGTATGACCATACTTTTGGCAACAAAGGAACTACTTATTTAAATCTAGAAGCTGGAACGTTTTTTAACAATAAAAACGTTCAGTTTATAGATCAAAAACATTTTAACGGAAACCAAACACACATCAACCTCAACGGCAGTTACCTCAATAGTTTCGCACTTCTGCCCTATTACACGCACAGCACAGCTAGCAACTATTTAGAGTTACATGCTGAACACAACTTTAAAGGTTTTTTATTGAATAAAATTCCGCTTATAAACAAACTGCAATGGAACACCATAATTGGTCTGCACCAAATAAGTACACATGGACAAAAACCGTATCAGGAATTAAGCGTCGGGATAGACAATATAGGCATTGGAGCTTATAAATTTTTTAGAGTAAACTATGTGAGAAGTTATCAAAACGAATATCAAGGCGATGGCTTTTTATTTGGTCTTAAATTTAATTTAGGGGAATAACTTTTTTAGATGAAAGATGTTAGTCTAAAGTTTAAAAGTCATAAAGATTAATGTAGGTTTTGATTCCAGTATTCAAAATTCGATTGTTCAAATTTCTAGATTTTACTTTTCATTATACAGTTTACAAAATACAATATACATTTTCCAGTTTTAATCAGTGCTTTTTTTTAGATGAAAGATAAAAAACCACTTCGCTGAAAGAAGAAAGATGCATGTCTAAAGTTTAAGTTTAAAGAATGTCAATTTAGACAACTAAACCTAAAATATTTAATAAAAATGATATATTAGCATACTAACCAATACTTAAAACTATGAAAAAACCATCAAAATTATTTTGGGCATTTAGTGCAATTGGGCTTCTTTGGAACCTGATGGGAGTAAATCAGTATTTACAACAAAGCTACAAAACAGAAACGTTTAAAACCATGTACACCACAGACCAACTTGCATTAATAGAACAAGCACCCGCTTGGCAAGTAGGCGCATTTGCTCTTGCTGTTTTTGGAGGTGCTTTGGGTTGTGTACTTTTATTATTTCGTAAAAAAGCAGCTCAATATTTATTTGTACTCTCGTTAATTGGATTAATTGTACAAATGTCTTACAACTATTTTGTAGTTGACTCATTAGCCGTTTTTGGTCCAGGAGGAGTTGCTATGTCTGCTTCAATTTTAGCTTTTGCTATTGCACTACTCTATTTTACTAAAAGGCATACCGCAAATGGAAACCTATCCTAGGTTAAAATAAAATAAAAAACGCCAAGCAATGCTTGGCGTTTTAGTTTTATAAACAAATTAAAATTACTCTACTCTAACAATACCAGCTCCTATATTACGAAGGCGTTCGTCAATGTTTTCGTAACCTCTATCTATTTGTTCTATATTTTGAATAGTACTTGTACCTTTAGCAGATAGCGCAGCAATAAGTAACGAAACTCCCGCACGTATGTCTGGCGAGGTCATTGTTGTTGCTTTTAACTGACTTTGGAAATTATGACCAATAACTATAGCTCTGTGCGGATCACAAAGTATTATTTTTGCACCCATATCTATTAATTTGTCAACAAAAAACAAGCGGCTTTCAAACATTTTTTGGTGTATTAACACCTCACCTTTTGCTTGTGTAGCAACTACCAAAACAATACTCAATAAATCAGGAGTAAAACCAGGCCAAGGTGCATCTGCAATGTTTAAAATACTTCCGTCTATATCGGTTTTAATTTGATATCCGTTTTTATGCGCTGGAATAAAAATATCATCTCCTTTACGTTCCAAAGTTATTCCTAACTTACCAAAAACAGTTGGTATTTGACCTAAATAATCCCAATTAACATTTTTTATGGTTAGCTCACTACGTGTCATAGCAGCTAAACCAATCCACGAACCTATCTCAATCATATCAGGTAAAATACGGTGTTCGCAACCGCCTAATTTTTCTACACCTTCTATGTATAATTTATTAGAACCTATTCCAGTAATTTTTGCACCCATACTGTTTAGCATGTTGCATAATTGTTGCAAATAAGGCTCGCAAGCTGCATTATAAATAGTAGTAACACCTTCTGCCAAAACAGCCGCCATTACAATATTTGCAGTACCTGTTACAGATGCTTCATCTAAAAGCATGTAACTTCCTTTTAATCTGGTTTTAGATTCTACACCATAAAAATGGTCTTCTCTTTGGTATCTAAATTTAGCACCTAAATTTATAAATCCTTCAAAGTGAGTATCAAGTCTTCTTCTACCTATTTTATCGCCTCCTGGTTTTGGTATAAAACCTTTTCCGAAACGAGCCAACATAGGACCAACTATCATAATAGAGCCACGCAATGAACCTCCTTCTTTTTTAAAGGCTTCTGTTTC
>CBFIIG010000145.1:3430-4008 GCA_965662615.1 Flavobacterium sp. | reverse complement strand
GTTGAAGATTTTATAGATAAAAAAGAATCTAGAAGGTTAGATAAGTTTGCTCAATATGCAGTAGTAGCAAGTGATGAAGCTATTAAAGACGCAGGTATTACAAACGACAACGTAAATAAATCAAGAGTTGGTGTAATTTGGGGAGCTGGTATTGGAGGTTTAGAAACTTTTCAAAACGAAGTATTATCTTATGCTTCTGGAGACGGAACACCAAGATTTAACCCTTTCTTTATACCAAAAATGATTGCTGATATTGCTCCCGCTCACATTTCTATGCGAAATGGGTTTATGGGACCAAACTACACAACCGTTTCTGCATGTGCATCATCTGCAAATGCATTAATAGATGCGTTTAACTACATTCGTTTAGGCATGTGTGACGTTATTATTTCTGGAGGTTCAGAAGCAGCTGTAACCATTGCAGGTATGGGTGGTTTTAACTCTATGCATGCATTGTCAACAAGAAACGAAAGTCCAGAGACAGCATCGAGACCTTTTGATGCAACACGTGATGGATTTGTTTTAGGAGAAGGAGCAGGGGCATTGGTTTTAGAAGAATACGAACATGCAAAAGCACG
>CBFIIG010000145.1:2094-3420 GCA_965662615.1 Flavobacterium sp. | reverse complement strand
GCGTATCACTTAACAGCACCACACCCAGAAGGCATTGGCGTTATTGCAGTAATGGAAAACACGTTGAATGATGCGAAGATGAAACCCGAAGATGTGGATCATATTAATACTCACGGTACATCTACGCCATTAGGCGATGTTGCCGAACTAAAAGCAATTAGTAAAGTTTTTGGTGCTCATGCAGCATCATTAAATATTAACTCTACTAAATCCATGACAGGTCACTTATTAGGAGCTGCTGGAGCAATTGAATCAATTGCATCTATTTTGGCTATAAAACACGGAATAATTCCGCCTACTATTAACCACGAAAATATAGACGAAAACATAGATCCAAGTTTAAACCTAACTTTAAACAAACCTCAAAAAAGAGATATTAAGGTGGCAATGAGTAATACTTTTGGTTTTGGTGGGCATAATGCTTGTGTATTATTTAAAAAACTAGAAGAATAATTTATATGCAGTTTTTAAAAAAAATATTAAAAAAATCCCGTTCTGAACAAGACGGGCTTTTTTTTAATCAACTTAAAAACATTTTAGGATTTGCACCCAAAAACCTCCATTTTTATAAAAAATCATTTACACACCGCTCTGCAAATGTTTTCGATGACAAGGGAAACCCTTTTCATTACGAACGTTTAGAGTTTTTAGGAGATGCCATGTTGGGCAGCGTAATTGCAGCGCACATTTATAGTCAAGTACCAAACGGTGACGAAGGATATTTAACCAAAATGCGATCGAAAATAGTAAGTAGAGAACATTTAAACGAATTGGGAAAAGACCTCAATTTAATTCAGTTTCTAAACAGTAAGGTACCACCAAAAAACTTTGGCGAAAACATACACGGAAACCTTTTTGAAGCTTTTGTAGGAGCTATTTATTTAGACCAAGGTTTTAGCTTTTGCGAAAAATTTATACATTTAAAAGTAATAGAACCTTATGTAGATATTGCAAAATTAGAAGGCAAAGTAATCAGTTACAAAAGCTTAATAATAGAATGGTGTCAGAAAGAAAAAAAGACCTTTCAGTTTTTAAATGTGGAAGACAATGGACAAGAAGCCCACAAACATTTTAGTATACAATTAATGTTAGACGGAAAACCAATAGCAAAATCTAGAGCAACATCTAAGAAAAAAGCAGAAGAAAAAGCAGCAAAAAGAGCCTATTTTGTTTTTCAAACTCAAATAGAAAAAGCAAGTAGTTAAATTATTTATCAACTCAATCGTTTTCGCTGTTAAATTATTGCAAAGCAATTGCTTAACACTCTTTTTTTTAATCTAATAATACTATATTTACACTTAATTTATTAATCCTATGGCCAAACAC
>CBFIIG010000145.1:0-2016 GCA_965662615.1 Flavobacterium sp. | reverse complement strand
GCTTTTTTGCTAAACAAAAATTTAGGATTAAAACTGCAGTTAGAAAAGGAAGAAGTTATTGTGAAAAAGAAAGAAACAAAAGCATATTTTTCTCATTTCACATACCAAGACGACATCAACTCGCTATACTGGAGGCTTTTAAAAAACAGAACCATAGTTACAAAAGCGTCAGCTAACGGAAGTTTATTTGACGAAATAGATCAAGAAGTTCATTTGGTTTCGGAAGTAAAAACGGCGGATTATATTTTAAAAATAGAAGACACAGACCTTTACTTTGATTCCGAAATATTAACAACAAAAATACAAAGCTTAGCCGCTGTAGAAACCTGTTTTATAATAGACCAACAAAAGCTAAAATACAATACAAATTTAATATTTTAAATATGCCAACGACTAAAAAAACAAAAATAGTAGCTACTTTAGGGCCAGCCTGTAGCTCCAAAAAAGTGATAAAAGAAATGATGGAAGCGGGAGTAAACGTGTTCCGTATTAACTTTTCTCATGCCGATTATGAAGATGTATCTGAGCGTATTAGAATTATACGAGAAATTAACGCAGAAAACGGATATACCACTTCTATTTTAGCCGATTTACAAGGGCCAAAATTAAGAGTAGGTGTAATGAAAGAGGATGTAGTTGTAAACCCAGGTGATAAAATTACATTTACAACTGCAGAAGATATTTTAGGAACTGCAGAACGTGTTTACATGAACTATAAAGAGTTTCCTAAAGATGTAAACCCAGGGGAACGCATACTTTTAGACGATGGTAAACTAATGTTTGAAGTGGTTAAAACCGACAAGAAAACAGAAGTAGAAACAGTTGTAGTACAAGGAGGGCCTTTAAAATCTAAAAAAGGAGTTAACTTACCTAACACTAACGTTTCGTTACCTGCATTAACTAAAAAAGACATTAAAGACGCTCTTTTTGCTATAAAATGTCAAGTAGATTGGATTGCGCTTTCTTTTGTACGCAACCCAGAAGATTTAATTCAATTACAGGATTTAATTGCTAAAAACTCAGAGTATAAAATTCCAATTATAGCTAAAATTGAAAAACCAGAAGCGGTAGAGAATATAGATAAAATTGTTGCATATTGTGACGGTTTAATGGTAGCTCGTGGCGATTTAGGAGTAGAAATTCCTGCGGAGCAAGTACCATTAATTCAGAAAAAATTAATACACAGAGCAAAAACAGCTCGTATTCCTGTAATTGTGGCAACACAAATGATGGAAACTATGATTTCATCACTTACGCCAACACGTGCCGAAGTAAACGACGTTGCCAACTCGGTAATGGACGGTGCAGATGCCGTAATGCTTTCGGGAGAAACATCGGTAGGTAACTACCCTGTTCAGGTGATAGAAACCATGACAAAAATTATAGAAAGTGTAGAAGATTCGTCACTTATTCAAGTGCCACACAATCCGCCACATATTCGAACCAAACGTTTTATAACCAAGTCTATTTGTTACCACGCAGCTACTATGTCAGATGATATTAATGCAAAAGCCATTACTACATTAACAAATAGTGGTTACACAGCATTTCAAATATCTGCATGGCGTCCAAAATCTCATATTATCGTATTTACTTCAAACAAACGTATAGTAACGCAGTTAAGCCTTATTTGGGGTGTGAAAGCGTATTTATATGAAAAATTTGAAACCACAGACCAAACTATTGAAGATGTTAACGAAATCTGTAAGCAAAAAGGATTTGTTAAAAAAGGCGACATGGTAATTAACCTAGCTGCAATGCCAATTGTAGAAAAAGGTATGGTAAACACACTTCGTGTTTCGGAAATTGATTAATTCCATATTTTCCAAAAACATAAAAAAACACTCCAATTGGAGTGTTTTTTTTGCATGCCCCTTTGGGTCGGGCAATTCGCTATATCTTTTGCTGCGCTAAAGGATGCCGCTACTGTCCCTCATTCCCTAGCATTAACGTATATTTAATTTATTATAAAACCGCTTTAAAACCTCAATTAATTCAACCTTATTTTCCATTGGA
>CBFIIG010000144.1:0-4078 GCA_965662615.1 Flavobacterium sp. | reverse complement strand
AAGCAATATGATGAATACCTGGGCCTTTCTTTTCTAAAAATTTTGCAATTGGACTATCTGGGTTGGTAGCTTCTAAAAGCTCTATTTTATTTGGTCCCGATTGAAAAAAAGAGGTTTTTACCCCTTCCGAAGCAACTTCTTCTTGCTTATATGCAGCTATGCCTAACAATTTTTCGAATAAAATATTTGACTCTTCTAGTGACTCAACCGCTATGCCTATGTGTTCTATTTTATTTAACATAAAAATGATTTTATTTTAGCCCTGATAGTAGCGGCATCCTTTTGCGCAGTGAAACGAAGCAAAAGATACAGCGAATAGCAGGAAATACAGCTCCAAAAATACCTAAATATTGTGCTTCTAAAAAACATTTGAACTGTTTTGTGTTTTTATTGTGTATTTTTGCAGCATGGAAACAAGTAGACAGAAAAAAATAGGAGCACTTTTGCAAAATGATTTAGTAGATATTTTACAAGGTGAAATTCGTAAAAACGGAATTAACAACTTGGTGATTTCAGTTTCTAAAGTGGGTGTTACCACAGATTTATCTATTGCTAAAGTGTATTTAAGTATTTTTCCAGCGGCTAAAGGTCCCGAATTATTGGCAGCTATAAAAACCAATGCTCCACTTATAAAACACGACTTGGCGCAGCGTGTAAAAAACCAACTGCGTAAAGTACCTAATCTGAGCTTTTATATAGACGATAGTTTAGATTATATTGAGAAAATTGACCAAGCACTTTCGGGCAAAGAAAACCCAATTGAAAACACGGACTTACTTGCCCGTAGAAAAAAAATGTAATTGAATTTTCCGTTTTACATAGCCAAAAGATATGTGCTTAGCAGTAGTAAAAATACAGCTATAAACAGCATTTCGTGGATTGCCTCTTTGGGTATTGTTGCGAGTGCCATGGCTTTATTTGTAGTGCTTTCGGTTTTTAGCGGGTTGCGCAGTATGAGTTTAGAATATACTCAAGCCACCGACCCCGATTATAGAATTGAAGCCAAAACAGGAAAAACATTTGAAATTTCGGCTCAAGAAATTAAAAAACTAACGCAAACCGCAGCTATTGAAAACGCAAGCAAAGTAATCGAAGAGCGTGTGTTATTTAATTACAAAGAGCGAGAACAAGTGGCATATATAAAAGGTGTAGATGCCAATTATACCCAAGTTACACCTATAATAAAATATGTTTCGGACAGTATTTGGCTGGACCAAGACAGTAACGAAACCATTGTTGGTAACGAAATTGCCAGAAAACTAGGTTTAGGCTTATTCGATTTTAATGGAAAACTTGCCGTATGGTCGCCAAAACCTGGCAACGGAAAATTAAACAATCCCGAAGATGCTTTTACAAAAATAACTACTTATCCTGTGGGTGTTTTTTCGGTTTCGGAAGAGTTAAATCAAAAATATGTGTACGGAAGTTTTTCTATGGCTAAAAATTTGTTGGGTTTTAAAGACAATCAAATTACCTATTTAGAAATTAAAACTGCAAAAAACACAACCGAAAGTGACGTTTTAGAAATTATAAATACTGTTTTAGGCGATAAAGTAAAAGTTAAAAGCAGAGCGCAACTTAACGCCACACTTTATAAAATGCTAAATACAGAAAACATAGTGGTTTATCTTATTTTTACACTAGTTATAATTATTGCCCTTTTTAACTTGGTTGGCGCGCTAATTATGATGATTATTGACAAAAAAGAACATTTAAAAACACTTTATAATATGGGTACTGAAGCCAAAGATATTAGAAAAATTTTCTTTTTTCAGGGCGGACTTATAACTGTTATAGGTGGCTGTATTGGACTAGCTTTAGGCGTTTTATTAGTCTTAGGTCAATTGCACTTTAACTGGATTATGTTTAGCGAAACTGATGCGTATCCCGTAGTATTAGAGTTTAAAAACGTGACTATTGTATTAGCAACAATTTTTACTTTGGGTTTAAGCGCCTCTTTTATAGCTAGCAAAAGTGTAAATAATGACTTACTTTCTTAAAAATCAGACACCTTAAATGTTGAATTATTATTAAATTCACAACAAAAGCAACAATTATCTGTTTTCAATTAAATATTTACTAAAAAAATAAATTGTGATTGAATATAATGTATATTTGTCGCAGTTTACGAAAACGATTTCATAAGTACTCATTAATTTAATTTATCATGAAAGAAAGTATTAAATCTTTTATTGAATCAGTAGCGAAAAGAAACGCTAACGAACCTGAATTTATGCAGGCAGTACAAGAAGTAGCAGAAACTGTTATTCCTTTTATAGAAGAAAACAAAAAGTACCAAAACAAAATGCTTTTGGAGCGTATGGTAGAACCAGAACGCGTAATTATGTTCCGTGTTGCTTGGATAGACGATGCAGGAAATACACAAGTAAACAGAGGTTTCCGTATTCAAATGAACTCTGCAATTGGACCATACAAAGGCGGACTTCGTTTTCACCCTTCTGTAACATTAAGCGTTTTAAAATTCTTAGCTTTTGAGCAAGTATTTAAAAACAGTTTAACCACATTACCAATGGGTGGTGGTAAAGGAGGATCGGACTTTGACCCTAAAGGAAAATCGGACAACGAAGTAATGCGTTTTTGCCAAGCCTTTATGACCGAATTAGCAAAACACATAGGTGCAGACACAGACGTACCAGCAGGAGATATAGGTGTAGGTGGTAGAGAAGTTGGATATATGTTTGGTCAATACAAACGTTTACGTAACGAGTTTACAGGAGTTCTTACAGGTAAAGGACGCTCGTTTGGAGGTTCATTAATACGTCCTGAAGCTACAGGTTACGGAACAGTATATTTTGCACAAAGCATGCTAGCAACTAAAAACGATTCTTTTAAAGGGAAAACCGTTGTAGTTTCTGGATCTGGAAACGTTGCACAATACGCAATAGAAAAAGCAACAGAACTTGGTGCTAAAGTAGTTACCGCATCAGACTCTGCAGGTTATATTTATGACGAAGCAGGTATAGATGCAGAAAAACTGGCTTTCATCATGGAGATTAAAAACGAAAGAAGAGGACGTATTAGCGAATATACTGAAAAATATACCTCAGCTAAATACTTTGCAGGAGAACGCCCTTGGGGAGTTACATGTGATGTAGCCTTACCATGTGCTACTCAAAACGAGCTAAACGGTGATGAAGCAAAAACATTAGTAGCAAACGGAACCGTATGTGTTGCCGAAGGTGCTAATATGCCATCAACACCAGAAGCTATTGAAGTATTTCACGCTGCAAAAATATTATTTGCACCCGGTAAAGCATCAAATGCAGGAGGAGTAGCAACATCTGGTTTAGAGATGTCTCAAAACTCATTGCGTTTAAGCTGGACAAGCGAAGAAGTTGACGCAAAATTAAAAACCATTATGGCAGATATTCACGCTTCTTGTGTAGCCTACGGAACAGACGCAAACGGATACGTAGATTATGTAAAAGGTGCAAACGTTGCTGGCTTTGTAAAAGTAGCAGACGCCATGTTAGGACAAGGTGTAGTGTAATAAAACCACTTTATAATTCTCAAAAGACCGCTTTTTTAGGCGGTCTTTTTTTTATGGTTAGCAGCCAAATAATAGTGTTTTACAAAATTCTGTCCCGCTATTCGCTCTATCTTTTATTACGCTACGCTCCATAAAAGGATGCCGCTACTATCGGGGCTAATGAGAATACTGTTGGTTTTAAAGCCAGCTCCACAAATTCTCTAGACTTTATGTTATAATTAAAAACTATGTATCGCTATACTTCGCATACGATTTATTAATAAGCTTCATGAAAATTCAATCAAAAACAAAATAATAAAGCCTAAACCTCGTTTGTTGTATATTTGTGGTTTGCTACAATTCAACATTAAGTTCGTTACATGAAAAAAATACTTTTTTTACTTTTCTTTTTAAGCTTTACTACTTTTATAAAAGCCCAAGAAAACAGCCGTTGGAAAGGCTATTTTTCTTATAACGAAATTATAGATGTGGCTGCAGAATCGCCAAATGTATATGCTGCCACAATTAATGCTATTTTACAAAACAACCTTAGCACCAACAACCAAAACATAATAAATTCTATAAACG
>CBFIIG010000143.1:0-4113 GCA_965662615.1 Flavobacterium sp. | reverse complement strand
AAATTATGCATCTTCTAAAAATATAGATTTTATAATATGTGATCATCATAATCCAGGTGAAGAGTTGCCAAATGCAATTGCTGTTTTAGACCCAAAACGTACCGATTGTGATTATCCGTATAAAGAACTTTGCGGATGTGGCGTTGGCTTTAAATTAATACAAGCTTTAGGAACAGAACGCGGAATAACAATAGAAGATTTTATACCTTATTTAGATTTAGTAGCTACTGCAATAGCGGCTGATATAGTTCCAATGACTGGCGAAAATAGAGTTTTAGCTAAATTTGGTATGGAGGTAATAAATAGCAATCCCAGACCAGGAATAAAAGCATTAATTGAACAAGTTAAAAAGAAAACGTTAACAATAACCGATGTGGTTTTTGTAGTTGCGCCACGTATTAATGCGGCAGGACGAATACAACATGGTGATTTTGCAGTTCGTTTATTGACTCAGTTTACAATAGAAGAAGCTAGAAAAGTTGCCGAAGAAATAGAGTTGTTTAATAAAGAACGAAGAGAATTAGATCAAAACATTACAGAAGAAGCTTTAAAAATGGTGCTTAAAAACAACGAAGTTGCCAAAAGTGCTACAGTAGTATATAACCCAAATTGGCACAAAGGAGTAATAGGTATTGTAGCTTCTAGATTAATAGAAAACCATTATAAACCTACTATTGTTTTTACAAAAAGCGGCGATGTTATTGCTGCATCTGCTCGTTCAGTGCCAGGTTTTGATTTGTACAAAGCAATAGAAAATTGTTCCGAACATTTAATTCAGTTTGGTGGGCATAAATTTGCAGCAGGAATGACTTGTTTGCCCGAAAAATACGAAGACTTCAAAGCAGCTTTTGAACAAGAAGTAGAAAAGACAATTTTGCCAGAGCAAAAATCACCCGAAATAGAAATTGATTTAGAAATTAATTTTGATGAAATAACTCCAAAGTTAATCCGAATTCTAAACCAGTTTGAGCCTTTTGGCCCAGGAAACATGCATCCTGTTTTTTATACTAAAAACATAAAAGACACGGGTTATGCAAAAACTTTAGGTAGTGACGATGCGCATTTAAAAATGTATGTTTCACAGTCTAATTCAGAAAAATACAATGTAATTGCTTTTGGTCAAGGAGATAAATTGCATATTGTTCAAAATCAAAAACCTTTTGAGATGGCTTATGTTATAGAAGAAAATGAATGGAACGGAAAAGTATCTACTCAGTTACAAGCTAGAGCTATTCGGTAATTATTTTATGAATGTTGTTTTCAAATTCTTTTAGTTCAAAACTTGAACCGTCAAAAACACCGTAGGTAAAATACCCAATCCAATCGCCTAAATTTATATACTTTGTCGTTTCGCTGACCGAAATTATCATAGGCAAGTGTCGGTGTCCAAAAATAAAGTAATCGTAATTTTTGGTTTCAAGCTTTTTTTTCGCATACTGAACAAGCCATTCGTTTTCGGCTCCTAAAAACTTGACATCTTCATCTCCCGAAATTAATTTATTTTTAACAGATAAATATTGTGCTAATCGCACACCAATATCAGGATGAAGCCATCTGAAAATCCATTTAGAAAGTGGATGCGTAAAGACTTTTTTCATTCGTTTATAGCCTTTGTCGCCAGGCCCTAATCCATCTCCATGGCCAATAAGAAATGTTTTATTGTTAAATGTGAACTCTTTTGCAGAATGATAAACTGGAATGTTAAGTTCGGTTTCAAAATAATCATTCATCCATAAATCGTGATTGCCAACAAAAAAATGAATTTTGATTCCGCTATCTTTTAATTCTGCTAATTTTCCTAAAACACGAATAAAACCTTTAGGAACAACAGTTTTATATTCGAACCAAAAGTCGAAAAGATCGCCCAGTAAAAATAATTCTTCACAATCATTTTTAATGCATTCCAGCCATCGTATAAATTTCTCTTCTCTAAATTTACTTTTTTCAGATGTAGGTGCTCCAAAATGTTGGTCGGATGCGAAATATATTTTCTTGGTAGAATTCAAATTCTTAATTTTTCACAAAAATAGGCAATTTTGTATATTAAATATAAATTTTAAGTATTAACTAGAAATATTAACTAAAACAATTTTTGTTAATCTCCTAAATTTGTATATTTTTGATGAATTAACAAACCAAAAAAAAATATAATTATGAAAAGATTATTACTATTTTTCATCTTCTTTGTGGGAATGCTTAGTTATGGGCAGGTACTTACTGAAGGATTTGAAGGAACTTCTGGCCCAACTGGGGGTACTTGGACGTTAGGTTCTGGGACTTGGGCGCGTTTTGAAGTAGGAACGCCTGGTTTTCAATGGTCTCCAACTACAGCTAATCCAAATACAGGTTCAAGAGCTGCTTTTATGGTAAAACAAAATGGAGTTTCTACTGAAGACTGGCTAGTAACACCTCAAGTAGTTGTCCCTGCAAATGGTCAATTACGTTTTTATAATAGACTAGCTCAAAATGCTAATCAAGGGAATATGTTTTATATAATGGTATCTACTACTAGTCAAACAGATCCTACATCTTTTACTCAAATAGCTGTTTATAATGAGTTTGAATTAATGGATGAACCTGCTGCAGGTAACGGTGGTTCGGGTGCATACAATATTTATAATCAAATTATTTTACCTTTAACGGCTTATGTTGGGGATAATGTTTATATCGCATTTAAATCTACACAATTAGGTGGAGGAGATAGCTGGTATTTAGATGATGTTGTTGTAGATCAGGTTTGTATGGCCCCTACAGCATTGGCTTCTTCTGCGGTAACTGGTACAACAGCAACTATATCTTGGAATGATTCAAATGGAGCTACTGCTTTCGAAATAGAATATGGTCCAGTTGGTTTTACTCCAGGTACAGGTACAGTAGTTGCAGCAACATCAAGCCCGCATATTCTTACTGATTTAAGTAGTATAACTGCATATGAATATTATGTAAGAACTTTATGCTCTGCAACAAATTCAAGTGAAGATGCAGGGCCAAAAACATTTAATACAGGTGCTTTGCCTCCAGTTTGTGGTGGTAACTTTGTAGATAATGGTGGTCCAACTTCAAATTATTTGAATAGTAGTAACCAAACAATTACTATTTGTCCAGATAATCCAAATGAGACTTTAGTTGTTACTTTTACTTCATTTAATACAGAGGCTACTTATGATGCATTATATGTTTATGATGGATCAACAGTAAATGCAGCTAACATTATTTCTAGTGGTAATGGCCCTGGAAATGTATTAGGAGGTCAAGCAGGAGGTTTTTGGGGTGACTTAACAAATAACTTACCTGGTCCATTTATTGCATCTACTCCTGGAGGTTGTTTAACATTCAAATTTAGAAGTGATAGTGGTTCTAATCGTCCGGGTTGGTTAGCTAACATTACATGTGAATCATGTGTTGTTGTTACAGACTTAACAGCGTCAGATATACAGATGGATACAGCAACTTTGTCTTGGACAGATAATAATACACCTGCTGCAACAGCATGGGAAGTAGTTGTTCAGCCATTAGGAACTGGTTTGCCAACCGCATCATCTGTAATTATTCCAGCAACTACTAATCCGTTTACACTTCCTGTTGGGACTTTGTCTCCAGGGGTTGAATATGAATATTATGTAAGATCTGTATGTAATGCAGTCACAAATGATTCAAGTGACTGGTCTTTACCCTTTGAATTTTTAACACCTTTATGTGAGCCAATTAATAAATGTACTTATGTTTTTGATACATGGGACTCTGTTGGTAATGGTTGGACAGGTAATACAATGTCAGTTCTACAAAGTGGAATCGTAGTTGGTACAATTACAGGTCCTTTAAATACAGATGGTTTGACACATGTTGAATTTCCAATAGGATTATGTGATGGTGAAGAGTTTTCATTAGTTTGGAATAATGGAGGTACTTTTCCGGTTCAAGTAGGAATTGAAATATTAGATTCTTCAGGAGAATCTGTATTTTTTAAGCCGCCAGGAACAGGGGCTCAGGGTACAACTATATATACAGGAATGGTGTCTTGTGCTGCACCAACTTGTTTTTCACCTCAAGACTTAATAGTAAGTTCTGTAAATGATGAAGAAGCTGTAATTACATGGACTCAGCCTGTAACAA
>CBFIIG010000142.1:0-4133 GCA_965662615.1 Flavobacterium sp. | reverse complement strand
GGGTCCTTGGTTCGAGCCCAAGAGGGGGAGCAAAAGTCCAGCAGAAATGCTGGACTTTTTTATTTTTCGAAATGAATCATCAAGTATATATTTTACATTCTAAAACATTAAATCGATTTTATATTGGTTATACTTCCAATTTAGAAGAGCGTTTGATTTTCCATGCAAAGTCAGACAGCAAGAAGTTTACATATAAAGCTTCAGATTAGAGTTTAAATATTAGTTTTTTTACTTTTTAAGAAAAACATTAAAAATATATGAGGTATTGTTAATGCTGTTAAAAATGCAAAGAACATTGATATTTCAATTTTATAATAACTCTTAATTACGAAATAGTATATAGTTAGTGATAATAGTGCAATAAACCAATAAATAAAACCTTCTTTAAAAAATTTTAAGAATGAGTTGTAGTCTTTTTTTCCATATAAAAAAAGCATTTGATCTAAAAGTGATGGCAAAGAATGCCATAGGATAAAATAAATCGCAAACGCCCAAATTAAAGAGGCACTGTTAAAAACAACAAAAAAGAGTAATAAATAAAAAAGCTGTTTTACTGAAAATTTAAAATTTAATGTTTTTTTAAAAATTATTAAGTATAAGATTATTGTTGTGAAAAAACTAAAAACTAAAAGTAAGTTTATGGTTTCTTCGTTTACTCTAAATGAAGTAATTTCTTTAATTATTTGTATAACTAAAGGTGTGTGGGCTTTAAATAAGATGTTAAATATTAGTAAGCCGTAACTTAGCATAAAAAGGTTAGAGGTTTTGCTTTTTATTTTTATTAAGCTGCTCCAATGTTGTTCTCCAAAATGAAAAGAACTTAAAACTAAGAATAAAATTAAAGTCAATAATGGAAACCGAAAAAGTAAAAGAGATACTATTAAAATTGAAATGATATATAAAGTTAATAAAACGTATTTGTTTGATAATTTTTTAGAATATAACAATGTTTTTTTACCTATTTCAATATCATTAGCACCATGAAGAATTCCTAAACTTAAAATAAAAATTGATGCGACATAATTTTCTGTTCCTTCATTAAAGAAAATTGTGAGCCAAAGGAATAAAAAAGTGAGTATTAACTGAATATTTATCATTTATGCATTTTTTTTACTTTTAAATTATAAAAATAATAAAAAAAAATGTCTTTTTTTAAATAATTATTGTTTAACTTTGTTTAAAATTAATTAAACATTATTAATTATTAACCAAATTTATTATGAAAAATTTACAAAATTTTATTTCGTTAGCGGGTCAAATGGCCACTGATGATTATGTTGGGTTTACATTCTTTGTTGGGTGTATGGCTATGATGGCCGCTTCAGTTTTTTTCTTCTTATCAATGAATAGTTTTGATAAGAAATGGAGAACATCAATTCTCGTTTCAGGTCTTATTACTTTTATTGCAGCTGTGCATTATTGGTACATGAGAGATTATTGGGCAGATTTTGGAGAATCGCCTACATTTTTTAGATACGTAGACTGGATACTTACTGTACCATTAATGTGCGTTGAATTTTATTTAATTTTAAAAGCAGCAGGCGCAAAGAAAACACTTATGTGGAGAATGATTGCATTATCCGTAATAATGTTAGTTACTGGTTACATTGGTGAAACTATTCAAAGAGACATGGCTTCATTTTGGGGTTTCATTTCAGGAGCAGCTTACTTTGTTATAGTTTATGACATTTGGTTTGGTCAGGCTAAAAAATTAGCTATTTCTGCTGGAGGATCTATTTTGAGCGCACACAAAACATTGTGTTGGTTCGTTCTAGTAGGTTGGGCAATTTACCCAATCGGATATATGGCTGGAACACCAGGATGGTATTCTGGAGTTTTTGGTGGATTAGATTTAGATGTAATATATAATATTGGTGATGCAATAAACAAAATAGGATTTGGTCTTGTTATTTATGGCTTAGCAGTATCAAAATCTGAAGAATAATAGTTTTTTAGTTATAAGTATTAAAAGGGAAATAATTTATTTATTTCCCTTTTTTTTATTTTTCACATTAACATGTTTGTTTAAAATACGTTTTCCTTCTTCTTTTACAGTTTCGTTTTTTCTAAAGCTCCAAACAATATCACTGGCGGCTTTTCTAGTTTCTTCTATATTTACAATAGGTTCTGGATAATCGGTTCCAATTGTGCAATTATAAAATGTTTGTTCTATTGGGTTTAATTTCCACGGTTCGTGAATTAGGTTTGCTGGAATTTCTGCCAATTCGGGCACCCATTTTTTAATAAATTCGCCATCAGGGTCATGGTCTTCAGAGTTTTTTATTGGGCTATAAATTCTAATAGTATTAATGCCGGTTGTACCCGCTTGCATTTGCAGTTGAGGATAATGAATTCCGGGTTCGTAGTCTAAAAATTGTCGGGCTAAAAAGTGCAGTTCTCGCCAATCTTGCCATAAGTTAAATGTAAAAAAAGAAACTACCATGGCTCGCATTCTAAAATTCAAATAACCAGTAGCAACAACACATCGCATACATGCATCTATTATTGGAATACCGGTTTTACCTTCTTGCCAAGCTTTTATGTAAACCTCATTTTTTGGTTTAATTAAAACATCATAAGCTCTGTTTGCGTTTTCAAATTCCATGCGGCATTCGTCTTCAAACTTTTGTATAAAATGACAATGCCAATGCAACCGAGAAACAAAATTTAAAATAGCTCTTTTATTTTTAGAACTTTCGTAAAACTGATTCGTATATTGGTACACCATTCGCATACTAATATTGCCATAGGTTAAATAGGGCGAAATTCGGCTACAGCCTTTTCTGCTCAAACTTGGTTTAGAAATGTGCTTGCTGTAATTTACATAGCGTTCTTTTACAAAACTATCTAAGTAACGCCAAGCCCAATATTCGCCACCTTTTTGAAAATTTTTATTGGGAGTTGTTATGTCTTTATTTAATATTTCTCCTTTTAGATTATTATAGAGATTAGGTTCTAAGTTTTCGAAAGTAAATGCATTTAAATTATTTTGTATCGGAACATTTTGCATTACTTTTTCCCATCGCTTATCCCAATCTTTTCTCGACTTTAATTTTCTAATAACACCGTGCATTTGAGATTGCTTCCACCTAATTTTATTAGAATCGAAAAACTGCTGCATAGCAATATCTCTATCAAAAGTTATTTTGTTGCCAATTTCTTGATGTGAAAAAACGGTTTTAATAGTGTAAGTTTCACAAAGCTCTTTAAAAACTAAAGAGGCTTCGTTATGAAAAATGTGTATTTGGGTATTATGAAGTCCTAGTTTTTGCTGTAGTTCTTGTAAAGATTCATAAATAAAACGCCAATGCCTTACGTCTGAATCATCATAATTCATAACGCTAGGCTCAAATAAATAAATTAAAAGCGTTGGTGTGCTTTCTTGTTGTGCATTAAATAACGGTTCGTGATCGGTAAATCTCAAATCGCGTTTTAGCCAAACAATATTTATTTCTTTTTTTTGCAACTTTACTATTTAAGGTGTATCCACTTTTTGTCGCTATTCATTTTAAAAGTACCCAGATATTCTTTGTTCCACTCGTTTGGCGCAATTAAAGACAGTATGTTTTCGCCGTTTCCGTCAAGATACAAGTGGTATATTTCTCCAATAATAGGTTCAAAGGCATATTTTGCATTATAAATAAGTTCGTTCCATTGGTATTCTTCCATTAAACTCTCGTATTGAGATTTAAGTTCATTAAACTTATTTTCAAACTCTTTATTAACGCTTGTAATTCCCCTACTTTTCCAAGATACTATATCGTCAATTTTTATTATTGGCGCACCTACTGTAGTTGCATAGGGCAATTTACTTGCATTATAACCTGCCTCATTAGTATGTACAATTTGATCTGGCTTTTTGGAATTCATTATTGTTTAATTATTTTGAAACAAAGTTAAACAATTTATTTTTATTAGTTTGAATACGCTTTTTATATTATCAAAAAAACACATCATTTATTGTTGATATTTTTGTTTTTCATCTCATAACTAGTGATTTAATAATTTTAATAAAATTTAAGATTTTTCTCAATTCCTCTTTTTTTCTCTCCTATAATTTACATTTCAACGATTAAATTGACCCTTTAAAAAGGGTTTTCATATAATAGTTACTACGAATTATACTTTTGCAG
>CBFIIG010000141.1:0-4147 GCA_965662615.1 Flavobacterium sp. | reverse complement strand
ATCTCCTGTTGAAATATATAAAATATCTGTATTTGTATGGTCTATTGCAATTCCCGAAACTCCTATTTGTGGTAAAAAGTCGGACATAGGATTCCACGAAATTCCATTATTAATAGACTTCCATATACCTCCTGCCGGAGTTCCCATATAGATAATATTAGAATTATTAGGGTCAACCGCAAATGCATTAACTCTCCCTCTAGCAATAATAGAATTTGCTTGCGCATTAGATGTTGGACCTATTGGTTCCCAATTGCTTTGTGGTGCTGTAAAAGTGGTTTTATTTTGGGATTTAGTTTGCAACCAAGCATTTGGAATTCTAGAAATATCTAAATACCCATTTTCGTTTACACTGTTTTTATTGCGTTCTAGCCAGCGCATAAAAGGCTTAAAACCTGAGCCTTTTGCATTCGGTTCTCTTGTTGACCAATAGACATCAAAAGCTTGTTTTTGTTCTTCTAAAGTCTGTACTTTTTTATCTAACTTGTTTGTCCAAGGGGCATTAGGATTAAACTGAGCCTGAAGTGCAAAAACGACTAAAAATGGTAGTAAAAAAAGTGCTTTTTTCATAATTGTAATGTTAATAACTACAAATATAACGAACAAAAGCTTCTTAAACCATTTTTTATGAGTTGTTTAGCTGTTTTGTAATGCTGCTAACAAATTACCCTAGAGCAACATCTAAACTCATCATAACAATAAAGCCACCAATAAAGCCCAATGTGGCTATATCTGTATTTTTATCCTGTTGGGTTTCGGGAATTACTTCTTCAACAACAACAAAAATCATGGCACCCGCCGCAAATGCTAAAGCATATGGCAAAATAGGTGTGAAAAAAGTAACCGCAACAGCGCCTAAAACACCTGCAACAGGTTCTACCAAAGCTGATGCTTGCCCATACATAAAACTCTTTTTTCTGCTCATTCCCATTCTACGTAAAGGCATAGAAACGGCAATTCCTTCTGGAAAATTCTGAATTCCAATTCCAATTGCTAGAGTAACTGCTCCCGCTATTGTAGCTTCAGGAATTCCTGCTGCTACCCCGCCAAAAAGAACACCAACTGCCAAGCCTTCTGGAATATTATGTAAGGTTATAGCTAAAACCAATAAAGTGGTGCGTTGCCAAGGTGATTTTATCCCTTCCGTTTCTTTAAAGTTTATATGCAAATGTGGCAAAGTTTTGTCTAAAGCAAATAAAAACAAAGCGCCAATTAAAAAACCAACAGCGGCTGGTATAACTTTAACAAAGCCTTCGCCTTCGCTCATTTCTATTGCTGGTGCTAATAAACTCCAATAACTTGCAGCAACCATTACACCACCAGTAAAACCCAGCATTCCGTCTAAAACAGCTCTGTTCATGGTTTTAAAAAAGAATACAAACGAAGCACCAAAAGCAGTTAAAAACCAAGTAAATAATGTGGCATAAAGTGCTGCTAAAACAGGGTCAATGCTTTCTAAATAAGCTAATATTTCATTAAACATAATTAACGTACGTATAAGTTAGTGGCTATTTTACTGGAAATGATTAATTCCTTTCCGTTTATTTCTAATTGAAGTAAATCGTCAAAAGTGTTTTTTTCTATAATTTTTATTCTAGAACCTAAATTTATTTTCTGTTTGTCTAAATATTGTAAAAATTCTGCCGACGAATCTTTTACACCTACACAAGTAATTTCAACGTTTACATCAACTTCCGAAAGTAATTGTTTCTGAATTTTTTTTATTTCGCCATGTACATTGGGAATGGGATCTCCATGCGGATCGAACTCAGGAAAATTTAAAAAAGCATCGAGTTTGTTTATTAATTTTTCCGATTTAATGTGTTCTAATTCCTCTGCAATTTCATGCACTTCATCCCAGGTAAAGTTCAATTTCTCTACTAAAAAAACTTCCCATAAACGGTGTTTTCTTATTACCATTTTTGCCGTTAGCTGACCTTTTTCTGTTAATAAAGCACCCTGATACTTTTTATAAATGACTAAATTTTTATCTGCCAATTTTTTTAGCATATCAGTAACTGAAGATGCCTTGGTTTCCATCATACCTGCAATCGCATTGGTGTTTACTCCTTTGGGATTTACAGCAGTTAAATGATAAATGACTTTTATGTAATTTTCTTCAGAATTGGTCATAACTAAAAATTTAAAACAAATATACAATAATTTATTTTGCTTTAGAAAATATTATTTTTAGTTTTGTCTAAAAATTTTTTTAATGAAAATAAAAATATTCTTATTTTTTACATTTATAGGCTATTATGGTTTTGCACAACACAAAATAGAAGGCAATGTTTGGACAGATAAACAAGGTGTTGCCTTTGCAAATGTTTTTATAAAAACTTTAAATAAAGGCGCTACAACTAACAAAAATGGAACGTATAAATTAGAAAATGTTCCTGCTGGAGAATTTACCATTTATGTTTCTTTTATAGGATATAAAACAGAGGTTAAAAAAATAAAAGTAGAATCGAGTATAAATAATTTCGACTTTAACTTAAAAGAATTAACTATGTTAAATGAGGTAGTAGTGACAGGAACTCTTAAACCAATTTCTAGACTAGAAACCGCTGTGCCTGTTGAAGTTTACACTACAACATTTTTAAAAAAGAATCCAACTCCAAATATTTTCGAAGCTTTACAAAATGTAAATGGTGTTCGTCCGCAATTAAACTGCAACATTTGTAATACGGGCGACATTCACATAAATGGCTTAGAAGGTCCATATACTATGGTAACAATAGACGGCATGCCAATTGTTAGTGGGTTATCCACGGTTTATGGTTTAACAGGAATTCCAAACTCACTCATCGACAGAATAGAAATTGTAAAAGGACCGGCATCATCTTTATATGGAAGCGAAGCAGTTGGTGGACTAATAAACATTATTACCAAAAAAGCTGAAAATGCTCCGTTATTTTTTGCCGATTTTTTTACCACATCATGGTTAGAAAATAACGTTGATATTGGAACAAAATACAATGTAGGCAAAAACATTACTTCGCTTTTAGGTTTAAATTACTTTAACTTTAACCAAAGAATAGACAACAATAAGGATAACTTTACCGATGTTACTCTTCAGGATCGAATTTCTGTTTTTAATAAATACGATTTTAAAAGAAAAAACGAGAGAGAAATGAGCCTCGCAGGACGTTTTTTTTACGAAGACCGTTGGGGCGGAGAAATGCAATGGAATAAATCATACAGAGGAGGAAATGAAGTGTATGGTGAAAGTATTTATACAAAACGTTTCGAAATTATTGGAAAATATCAATTGCCATTAACAGAGAAAATAAACACTTCGTTTTCATATGTAAATCACGATCAAAATTCGGTTTATGGCGAAACAAAATATATAGCAAACCAAAAAATAGCTTTTGCGCAAGCCACATGGGATAAAAAAATAAATGCAAACGATATCTTAATAGGTGCGGCATTTAGACACCAGTTTTACAATGACAACACACCCGCAACAGCAAGCACAATCAAAAGTGACATAAGTAGTTTTTTTGCACAAAACGAAATAAGCTTTAAAGAAAATAAAAGTTTATTATTGGGCACAAGATTCGACTACAACTCCAATCATGGTGCTATATTTACACCAAGAATAGCTTATAAATGGAAACCAACAGAAAATGATGTGTTTAGAATAAACGCAGGAACAGGTTTTAGAATAGTAAACTTATTCACCGAAGAACATGCTGCATTAACAGGTGCTAGAGATGTTATTATTACAGAAAATTTAGAACCCGAGAAATCTTATAACATAAATGCGAATTATTTAAAAAAACACAAATTAAATAATGGTGCTAAAGCCGTTTTAGATGTTTCGGGCTGGTACACCTATTTTAACAATCAAATTTTGCCCGATTACGACACCAATCCAAACCAAATTATTTATGCTAATCTAAACGGATTTTCAAACACATACGGAATATCGGTAAACGGAGAATTTATTTTTCCTTTCGGGCTAAAAACCAACTTAGGTTTCACACTTTTAGAGTCAAAAAACAAAAGAAATGGAATCGTTTCAACACCTATTTTAACAGAAAAGTTTAGTGCCACTTGGGGCGCAAGTATTGATATTCCATTGGCAAACCTTACTTTAGACTATACAGCCAACTTATATGGCCCGATGCGTTTGGCATTA
>CBFIIG010000140.1:0-4168 GCA_965662615.1 Flavobacterium sp. | reverse complement strand
ACAAAATGTAGTATATTTAAAATTAGACATGATGCAAGCTTTAAACATAACTGTAGATTACGTAGATAGCGACGGAGACTAAAACATGTACAAAAGAATTAATACATATCTTAATAAACAACAATCATCATCAACGCTAGCTTTTTACAGGTTAGCGTTTGGTTTAATGATGCTTTTTAGTTTGCTGCGTTTTGCGGCTTTAGGTTGGATAGAAAAGCTATATATTTTACCTAAACATCGGTTTACCTACTTTGGTTTCGAATGGATTCCTAGACTTGGAAATTTAACCTATTTACTATTTGCAATCTGTGCGTTAGCGGCACTTTTTGTGGCTATTGGTTTTAAATACAAAGCAGCAATAATAACTTTTTTTATTAGCTTTACTTACATTGAGCTATTAGATAAAACTACTTATTTAAACCATTATTATTTTATATCTCTTGTAGCGTTTATACTTATTTTTTTACCTGCAAACGCTTCCTATTCTGTTGATTCTTATTTAAATAAAAAGAATAATTATTCATTTTTACCGCAATGGAATACAGATGTTTTAAAACTAATTATTGCCATTGTTTATTTTTATGCTGGTTTGGCAAAAATAAATTCGGACTGGCTTTTAGAAGCCATGCCACTAAAAATATGGTTACCTACAAACAACGAGATTCCATTTATAAAAACAATACTAAACCAAAATTGGATGCACTTCGCGTTTAGTTGGAGTGGTATGTTATACGATCTGTGTATTCCGTTTTTATTACTTTATAAACCAACTCGAAAACTGGCTTTTGTTCTTGTTATTATTTTTCATGTTTTAACAAGGCTATTATTTCCTATTGGCGTTTTTCCGTTTGTAATGATAATTAGTTCATTGGTGTTTTTTGACGCTGGATTTCATACCAACTTATTAAATAAAATTGCTGGTTTTTTAAAAATTAGAACAACTCAGTTTAAGGAAGCTACAAAAATAAAAAGCAATAAAATAGGGTTATATGTACTTACTTTGTTTATGGCTTTTCAATTGGTTTTCCCTTTTAGGTACCTACTCTATCCGTCAGAACTATTTTGGACAGAAGAAGGTTATCGGTTTTCTTGGCGTGTAATGCTAATGGAAAAAGCAGGTTATACTCAGTTTTATGTAATTACTCAAAACAATGAAAAAATTCACATAAACAATGCCGATTTCCTAACTACGTTTCAAGAAAAACAAATGGCATTTCAGCCCGATTTTATTTTAGAATATGCACATATTATTGCCGAACATTATAAAGAATTAGGTTATAAAAACCCAAAAGTATATGCTGAAAGTTATGTTGCATTAAACGGCAGATTAAGCAAGCAGTTTGTTTTGAAAGATGTAAATTTGGCAAACGAAAAAGAATCATTTAAACCTAAAAATTGGATAGCTCCATTTAACGATGAAATTAAAGGACTTTAAAATATTTTTTTTGCTTTTAGTTGTATTATCAACTCAAGCACAACAAAAAATTAGCGGAACTGCAACCAATTTTTCAGGAGAAAAAGTAGCAAACTTAATGGTATATAACAAAACCAATAATAAGGCTGCACAAACCAACTCCGAAGGATTATACACAATAGAAATTGTAAATAACCAAACGAATAATCTTTTTTTTTATAATGATGACTACGAAATTTTAGAAAAACAAATAGCTCAAAACGACAATAATTTTAATGTTTATGTTAAAAAAATAACGCAACTTAATGAAGTTGTTTTACAAGCTAAAAAACAGAAAATATTTGCGCTACAACGACTAAAAGATGTAGAAGAAACAGCTATTTATGCAGGTAAAAAAACTGAAGTAATTTTATTAGATAAGTTAACAGCAAATAAAGCTTCTAACACGGCAAGACAAATATTTAGTCAAGTAGTTGGTTTAACAATAAATGAAAATAGCGACGGTGGCTTGCAATTAAGCATTGGTGGACGTGGACTTAACCCAAACAGAACCTCAAATTTTAACACCAGACAGAACGGATACGACATTAGCGCAGATGTGCTAGGTTACCCCGAAAGTTATTACGCAACACCCACAGAGGCATTAGAACAAATACAAGTTATACGTGGAGCAGCTTCGTTACAATACGGAACTCAATTTGGTGGTTTAGTAAACTTTAAAACTAAAACGCCAAGTACAAAACCAATAGAGATTCAAACAAGAAATACCATAGGTTCATTTGGTTTGTACACCAATTTTACTTCGTTAAGTGGAACAAAAGACAAGTTTAGCTATTACACATATTTTAATTTTAAAAAAGGAAACGGATTTAGACCAAACTCACAATTTGAAAGTAAAAATGCGTTTGCAAACCTAAATTATGCCTTCAACGAAAAAACAAGTATTAGCTTAGATTATACTTATTTTACCTATTTAGCACAACAGGCAGGAGGTTTAACCGATGTTATGTTTAACGAGAATATTTTACAAAGCAACAGAAGTAGAAATTGGTTTGAAGTAAATTGGAATTTACTAAGTGCCAATCTAAAACACAAAATAACAGAAAACAGTAATTTTTCTTTGCAATTATTTGGGCTAAAAGCCGAAAGAAATGCCGTTGGTTTTAGAACGAACCGAGTTTCATCTGCCGATGTTAGCGGAGGTGTTCGTGATTTAATTTTAGGCGATTTTGTCAATTGGGGTACAGAGGCACGTTACCTAACCCAATATAATATTGGCAAACAAACTAGTGCATTTCTTATTGGTGCTAAATATTATCAGTCAAAAAACGGTGGTATTCAAGGTGCAGGAAGCAGCGGTTCCGATGCTGATTTTTCTTTGGCTAATGCCGAATTTCCAACCTATGCTTCACAATCCAATTATGAGTTCCCAAACTTAAACCTCTCCTTTTTTGGAGAGAATATGTTTAAAATAAATTCTAAACTATCCATTACACCTGGATTTCGTTTCGAAAAAATAAAAACCCAAGCACAAGGGTATTACCGAAAAATAAACACAGATTTGTCAGGTAATGTTATTTTAGATGAACAAATAAACGAAAACAATGTAAAAGACCGTAACTTCTTTTTATTAGGAGTTGGTTTTAGCTATAAAGCAGAAAATAAAACCGAATGGTATGCTAACATATCGCAAAATTACCGTTCGGTAACTTTTAACGATATTAGAGTAGTTGCACCAAGCCAAGTTATAGCCGCAGATATAACAGACGAAAAAGGATTTACTGCCGATTTGGGGTTTAGAGGTGAATTAAAGCATACGCTTTCTTTTGATGGAAGTATTTTTGGCTTGTTTTATAACGACAAAATTGGAGAGTACCAAGGGTTAAACCCAAACGGAGCCGCAGCAGTTGTTAGAATTAGAGACAACGTAGGTACAGCTTTTACCTATGGTTTAGAAACTTTTATAGATTGGAATATTAACCGAACGTTTTTTAACCATTATACTGCTTTTAAATGGAGCTGGTTTGCCAATACCGCAATCACAAAATCGGAATATTTAAAATCTGATGTACCTAATATTAAAGGCAAAGAGGTTGAATTTGTTCCATTAATAAATCTAAAAACAGGTTTTAATATGGGATATAAAAATTTCCTTACTACTATTCAATATACACATTTAAGCAGTCAGTTTACCAATGCAAATAATGCAAAAACTGATTTAAACGACAATACTTACGGGATTTTCGGAGAGATTCCTGCATATTCAGTCATAGACTTATCGGCATCATATCGTTATAAAAAATGGAAAATAGAAGGCGGTATAAATAATCTAACAAATCATCATTATTTTACAAGAAGAGCAACGGGTTATCCTGGGCCAGGAATAATTCCTTCAGAAACACGAAACTTTTATACCACTTTAGAATTTAATTTTTAACCCAAAACCAACAATCCAACTGTTCGTAATTTCTGAAAAGGTTTAGATTGCCAAAACAATTCAAAGTTTTCAAATTGGGTTTCGAAACTAATTTTAACTTCTTTTATAGTAAGTAGTTTGTTGTTTTTATAACTGGCAAGTTGCAAAAGATTTAGTAACCACTCCCCTTCTTTTAAAGGGAAATCTAACTCTAAATTATCTTTTTTGTCGTAAAAAGTAAAATGCAAATTGGTAAAAACCTGTCCTTTTTTACTTTTTTGTTTTTTTTGAAAATCAAATTCACCCGCAGTCCAAACTATTTTTGCATTGGGTTTAGG
>CBFIIG010000139.1:0-4342 GCA_965662615.1 Flavobacterium sp. | reverse complement strand
TCTTTTAATATTTTTTAGGCTCGAAATGATTTGGTTTTTAAACATACGTTGCTTACCACCTTCAATAAGCACCTTAAATTTTAAGAAAAAATCTAATTCTCCGCTAATTTCCCAACTAATTATTGTTTTGTTTTTTAAACTTATAAACTTCCAGTTAGAATTAAAAGCAACCCCGTTTAAAAAATAATCCTGAGTAATGGATTTATTTTTATCTTCGTTTTTCCATCTGAATTTATTATTCGACGTTTTACCGTCTAAAATAAGTAATTGTTTGCCTACCAACGCATTTTTAGCATTTGGCATAGCAAGCCAATCTTTCCAGGTTTCGGCTTGGTTTACATAATTATAAACTTTATCGCTGTTTATGTCTATTTGCTCTTCACCTTTTATTTTAAAAGTACCGGGTTGCGTTGCGATAAAAATTATTGAAGTTACTGTTAATATTAAAATTAATAGAAAGAAGTACTTCGTTATTTTCATTTTATTCTTTAAGTGTAAATTTTATAGCTAAAAGAATCAGTATAAAAAGTAAAAAGCCTAATAAAATTAGGTAAGTTCCTTTGTATTGATCCTTTACTTTTTTTAGGTCTTTTTTGTACATTATTACCATTGTTATAACAAACGCTATAATAAATACAATGGCAAATATTAATTGTCCTTGTGTAAACATACTTTGAATTTTACACAAAAGTAGTAAATTGCCGTTCAATAGCCTATTTGATAGATAAATAAACATTATATGAAAAAACAATTAGAACATGTAGCAGCATTTCACACTGCTTTTGGACAAGGAGTAAGCGAAAAATTAGTTGCCAATTTGGGTAATGAAAAAAATAAATTACGTTTCGATCTTATGAAAGAAGAAAACGAAGAGTATTTAGAAGCGGCTCAAAACAGTGACATGGTTGAAGTAGCAGATGCTTTGGGTGATATGCTTTACATTTTGTGTGGAACAATTTTAGAACACGGAATGCAATATAAAATCGAAGAAGTTTTTGAGGCCATTCAAAAAAGTAATATGAGTAAATTAGGTGAAGACGGAAAACCAATTTATAGAGAAGACGGCAAAGTATTAAAAGGTCCAAACTACTTTAAACCATCAATTGCAGATGTTATAAAGTAAAGAACAAAAAAATAGCGACCATTTGGTCGCTATTTAACTTTATATTTTAACGGTCCACCCAAAAGTGTCTTCGTCAATTTTATATTGTATATTGGTTAATCTTTCTTTTAACTCTAAGGCAATTGGATTCTCAATTTTTGGTAATTCATAATATTCGTCTTTATAGCCAAAACCTACAATTGGATTAATAACGGCTGCGGTACCTGCTCCAAATATTTCTTTTAATTCACCCGATTTTGCTGCATCAATTAGTTCAGAAACTAAAACAGAACGAACTTCGGTTTTTATTCCTTCTTTTTTAGCAATATCTAAAATACTTTTACGTGTAATACCATCTAAAATACGTTCACTTGTAGGAGCTGTAAATAAAGTTTCATTTATTTTAAAGAATAAGTTCATTGTTCCTGCTTCTTCTAGTTTAGTATGTGTAGCATCGTCTGTCCAAATAATTTGTTGATACCCTTTTTCATTAGCTAACTTGGTTGGGTAAAATTGGGCAGAATAATTACCAGCAGCTTTTGCCGCTCCAATACCACCATTTGCCGCTCTACTGTAATGTTCGGCAATTATTACTTTTACCTCTCCAGAATAATATGATTTTGCTGGAGAAAGTATAATCATAAATCTGTATTTACTAGATGGTGCTGCAATAACTCCAGTTCCAGTAGCAATCATAAATGGACGAATATAAAGCGAATTGCCTAATCCGTTTTTAACCCATTCTTTATCAATAGTAATTAGTTCTTTTAAACCAGTCATAAAAACATCTTCTGGAACTTCTGGCATTGCCATTCTAACTGCACTTTTATTAAAGCGTTCAAAGTTTTGGTCTGGTCTAAACAACCAAACTTCGTTATTTTTATCTTTATATCCTTTCATTCCTTCAAAAATAGCTTGTCCATAATGAAAAACTTTAGCAGAAGGATCTATTGTAAAAGGTGCGTACGGTACAATTTCAGGGTCATTCCAACTTCCGTTCTCAAAATCACAAATTAACATATGGTCTGTAAATACAGAGCCAAAAGTTAATGTTTCAAAATCTACACTATCAATTTTAGACGTGTTAGATTTATTTATTTTAAGATTTTTTAATGTTGGGAAAGACATAGTTGTTTTTTTTGCAAAATTACAAAAAAATAACGATTTCGTTGTTGGTTATTTTATAATTTAAAATATCAATTCATTTCATTTGTTCTTAAACAATAAATTGAGTATTTTTGAAATATATTTATACAATTAATTATGAAAAATAAGATACTTTTATTAGCGTTAACTACTATTTTTTTTTCTTGTAAAGAGACAAAAGACGAAGTTACTTTACCAGAAGAAAAAATTGATTATGCTGTTTTTGGAGATTCAATTTCTTCAGAAAATGCTTTAACGATTGATGAAATGGCTTTAAAATACGAAAATTTAAAAGAAGGCGATACTTTAAATGTTACTTTTAAATCAAAATCTATAGAAGTTTGCCAAAGTAAAGGATGTTGGATGACAATGGATTTAGGCGAAGAAAAAACAGCTTTTATAAAGTTTAAAGATTATGGTTTTTTTGTTCCGTTAAATGGACAAGATAAAGAAACAGTGGTTAAAGGAAAAGCATTTGTAAGTGTAGAATCTGTTGACGAGTTAAAGCATTACGCTTTAGATGCAGGTAAATCACAAGCAGCAATTGATAGTATAATAGCACCTGAGGTTACATATTCTTTTATAGCAAATGGTGTTTTAATGCGTAAATGATGAAAAATGTACTTTTAATTTTATCGTTTGTTTTTTTTTCTTGTAATAAAGAACAGAAAACTATTGGAACTGAACAAGATGTTCCCTCGTCAGATTTTAAAATGTACACAATGTCCGAAATGGCATTATTGATGGAACAAATGTATGTTGCCAACGAAAAATTAAGAGAACAAATTATTAAAGGTGATTCTATTGGTGAAATGCCTACTTATTTTTCTAAAATTACATCGGCTCATTTAACAAATGAAAAAGAAAGAGATACTTTTTTTATAAAAAAGCAATTGGAGTTCCTTAACAAGCAAAGTTTAATTTATGACGAGACTAAAGACTCAAAATTGACTTATAACGAAATGGTAGATGCTTGTATTGCTTGTCATAAAGTAAAATGTGGAGGTCCTATTTCCCGAATAAAAAAATTGTACATTCCATAAATGGATACATTAAAACGAGAATTCATTACCACAAGTGATGGGTCAAAAACCATATTTCTACCTGATTTTAATGAGACTTATCATTCTAAATTTGGCGCCATACAAGAAGCACAACATGTATTTATAAAATATGGTTTTAATTGTATAGATAGTAAAAACATATCTATTTTAGAAGTTGGTTTTGGTACAGGATTAAATGCTTTAGTTACAAAAGCAGCAAATGAAAAATCAGACAAGTCAATACATTATTTCGGTATTGAAAAATTTCCAATTTCTTCTTTTGAGGTTGAACAATTAAATTATGTTTCTACTTTAGAAAAACCAAATTTAGAGCCTTTTTTTAATTTAATTCACTCTTGTAAATGGGAAGAAGACGTAATTATAGATTTGGACTTTACTTTATTTAAAAATAAAGTTACCTTAGAAGACTTTTTTGCTACTCCTAAATTTAACTTGGTATATTTTGATGCTTTTGGCTTTCATTACCAACCTCAATTATGGACAGAAGAAATTTTTAAAAAAATGTACGATTGTATGTTACCTAATTCTATTTTAGTTACCTATGCCTGCCGAACATCAATACGTAAAGCCATGTTAGCTGTAGGTTTTGAAGTTGAGAAATTACCTGGTGCTCCAGGTAAAAGAGAAATGTTACGAGCTTTTAAAAAGTAAATTTTAACATTAATAACTGTTTTTTTAGCATTTCTATAACGTTATAGTAGTTGTTTTGTTACTAAATTTACAATAAAAATAAGTTATGCCACAGTCTATGTTTATGTACACAAAATCCATTTTAGAACGTGTAAGTTTTAATCAGAAATTGTTTTGTAAAGAATTAGAAAAAGCGGTTAAAAACTTGCTGCCATACGAAATAGAACAATTGCGTAATTGGTTAATAGATTTTACTAAAGAACGTCCTGAATTAAAATATTGTATGGTTTTAATTGATTAGTTAAGTTTTAAAACAAATTTTATAAAAAAAAAGGAGTAATTCACTTCTAATGAGTAGGTCCCAGGTTCGAATCCTGGCGCGATCACACAGAAACCACTG
>CBFIIG010000138.1:0-4369 GCA_965662615.1 Flavobacterium sp. | reverse complement strand
TGAACGCGTACTCCGTAACTTGCTAATATTTCTTTACCTTGAAATTCGTGTATATTCATAGTTGAAAACGTTTATCTTATTTAAAAAAGTGATACAAAAATAGCAAACTAAATTATAACTCGCTAACGATTTGTTTCTTTTTTAGTGATTAAAACAATAGTCCATTTTTAATATTATAACAATTTATAACATTTTGTTATAAATATAAATATTTTTAAATAAATTTAATTTTATGTGCTTTAAAAATATATTTTTGTTTTTTTAAAATGAAAAAATGAAAACAGAAAATTTAAAAGCTCTAGGCGAAGAATTTGGATTACCATTATATGTATATGATGCTGAAAAAATTGAGCTACAATACAAACGACTAACGAACGCATTTAGTAAAATAAAAAGTTTACGTATACATTATGCCGTTAAAGCACTTTCTAATGTATCTATTTTAAAATATTTAAAAAAATTAGGTGCTTGTTTAGATACCGTTTCAATAGAAGAAGTACAATTGGGCTTGCATGCAGGTTTTAGTCCAAATGAAATAATTTATACTCCAAATGGTGTTTCTTTGGAAGAGATTGAGAAAGTAGCAGCAATGGGAGTTCAAATAAATATAGACAACCTCTCTATTTTAGAACAATTTGGTACAAAAAACAACACTACACCTGTATGTATTCGAATAAACCCGCATATTATGGCAGGAGGAAATGCTAATATTTCAGTTGGACATATTGACAGTAAATTTGGTATTTCTATACATCAATTACCTCATGTTTTAAGAATTGTGGAAAACACCAAACTTAAAATTAACGGAATCCACATGCACACAGGATCTGATATTTTAGATGTTGGTGTGTTTTTAAATGCGGCTGAATTACTTTTTGAAAGTGCAAAATTATTTAAAAATTTAACCTTTATAGATTTTGGAAGTGGCTTTAAAGTTCCTTACAAAGAAGGTGACATTGAAACCGATATCGAAGAATTTGGAGAGCAACTCAGTACTCGTTTTAATGCTTTTGAAAAAGAGTATGGTAAAAAACTAACGCTTGCTTTTGAACCAGGTAAGTTTTTAGTTAGCGAAGCAGGTCGGTTTTTAGCCAAAGTAAATGTAATAAAACAAACTACATCTACTGTATTTGCAGGATTAGATACTGGCTTTAATCATTTAATACGACCAATGTTATATGGTGCTCAACACGATATTGAAAACATTTCAAACCCCAACGGTAAAGAACGTTTTTACACCGTTGTAGGCTACATTTGCGAAACCGACACGTTTGCCAATAATCGTAGAATTAAAGAAATAAGTGAGGGTGATGTTTTAAGTTTTAAAAATGCTGGTGCTTATTGTTATTCTATGACTTCTAATTACAATTCGCGAGTTAAACCTGCCGAAGTATTATGGCATAACAATAAAGGTTATTTAATTAGAAAACGTGAAACGTTCAACGATTTGCTAAACAATCAAATGGAAGTCAGTTTTTAATTTGAAACTTTATAAACGTCCAATAAAAAAATAACCACTAGTTAAGTTAGTGGTTATTTTTTTAGCTCTAATTAATTGAAATTTATTTATCCAAAACTTCTTCTAGTACGTCGGCATTTGTACCATTTGGTAATGTTGTTTTTAGCTTTAAAGCTAAAGTAGGTGCAATTTGTGTAATGTCTTTTCTGTTAAAACTTTCTCCCTGTTTTATATTCCAACCATAAAACAATAAAGGCACATGCGTATCATAGGTATAAGGCGTACCATGCGTAGTTCCTGTAGTTGAATACTCTATACAACCCGGTTTTTCTAGTACAATTAGTTCTCCGTTTTGCGTTGGATCATAACCGTTTGCAATGGAGTTTAAATAAATATCAGTTCCCGAATTTGCCATAACTTGCTCCTCTGTATATACTCTTTTAACATAGTCTTTTGTATATAAAAACTGAACTAATTTTGCTTTAACATCATTCAATTTCAAATCGTTTTCTTCTATTTTACTATGGTCTAAAAACACATTAAAGTTAGAATAATCTAATATAATATTATCTCCAAAAGTTTCTTCAGAAAAAGATTTTAAATCTTTTTTAATTTCTTTATAACTTATAGCTTCTACTTTGTATTTATTATCTTTAAGGTAGCTTACATTTTCTGCTCCTGCATGGTCTGCCGTTAAAAACACTAAGTAATTTCCTTTACCAACTTTTTTATCTAAAAAGTCTAAAAAGTCAGCAATAGTTTCGTCTAAACGCAAATATGCATCTTGTAATTCTATGGCTCTTGGGCCTAATTTATGACCAATATAATCGGTAGCCGAAAAACTAACAGTTAAAAAATCGGTTACATCATCTTGCCCTAATGCTTCACCATCAATTGCCGCTTTTGCTAAATCTGCCAAAATAGAATTTCCATAAGGTGTAGATTTTAAAACTCCTGCATCATTATTATCATACATGTCTTTTAAGTTGTATGGCAAAAAAGGTTCTTTTTGAAACATTTTACCTTCGTAAGGACTATTATCGTTTAAACTTTCGTTATAAACCGACTTGTCTTTTAGTAAATTCCAACCTTTATTCAGGTATTTTAAATAATGTTTTTGCTCATTAAATTGAGTTAACCAAGTTGGTAATTCTTTACCATAATACGTACTCGAAATAAAACTTCCCGTTGAAGAATACCAAAATGCCCAATTGGCAAAATGCCCAGCTGGCAAAATTGCCCCACGGTCTTTTAAACTCATTCCTATTACTTTACCTTCAAACTTTGTTGCTAATTTTAGCTCGTCCGTTATAGTTGTAGATTGTAAGTTTCTTGGCGACATTTCACCTTCGCTTTTAGAACCGTTTCCTAAAGTACTTTCTAAAACATCATCTGTGCAATACACATCTTTACCAATAGCTTTATTAAACCATTCATTACCTACTATTCCATGTACAGATGGTGTTGTACCTGTATAAATAGATGCATGACCAGGCCCTGTATACGTTGGCATGTAATTATAATGTACGTTGTGAAATGTAAAACCATCGCTTTGTAATCTCTTAAAACCATTTGCAGAAAAATCGTTAGAAAAACGGTATAAATATTCCATTTTCATTTGATCTACAACCAAGCCAACAACTAATTTTGGGCGTTCTTGCCCTTTAGACAAACCTGAAAGTAATAGTAGAGTAAAAAGTACTTTTTTCATCTTTATTTTTTAGTTTTTTTAGGTTGTTTTAAAAACAACATATTATAAGTTACAGCAAAGTTATCGTAATAAATATAAAGCTGTTTTAAATTATTTTTATTTTTTCGTGTGGCTAAAGTTATCAAACAAGGTGTACCACTTTGATCTGTACAATCAAACGTTATAATTTCGTCGTTTTTGGTACTTTTTGTGTCTAAAACTTCGTTAATACTATACATTTGAACATCTTTAGCATATACTACAAAACGCTTTTTTTCTAAATTAAAAGAGACAACCATTGCTGCTTTTTGAAAAGCACTCCAATTGGTAAATTGCCCGTTTGATAGTTTTTTGGAAGTCATATACCCCAAAGTTTCAAAACGAATATCCTGAGCTTTAATAGAAGTTAAGGATAAAAAAAGAACCGCTAGGGTTAATTTAAATAATTTCATAAAATTAAAATAATAATGTTGTTGCGTGTTTTTTTGCAGTTTCTAATTCAGTTAATAATGTATCAAAAATTGTTTGCACCGTTTCTACCGAATGAATTACACCTGCAATTTGACCAATTTCTAGTTCACCATCTTCTAAATCGCCCTCAAACATACCTCTTTTTGCTCTGGCTCTGCCTAAAAACTCTTTTAATTGCTCGTCTGTTGGGCATGTTTTATATAAATCTTGCAATTGATTATAAAATGTGTTTTTAATCAACCGAACAGGTGCCAATTCTTTTAGCGTAAGTTGTGTTCCTCCTTCGGTTGTATTTATAATTGTTTGTTTAAAATTATCGTGAGCACTAGATTCTTTACTTGCCGCAAAACGACTGCCTAACTGCACACCGTCTGCACCCAAAACCATAGTAGCCAAAATACCTTGTCCAGTAGCAATACCACCAGCAGCAATAAGAGGAATACTTATTTTTTCATTTACCATTGGTATAAGCGTTAAAGTAGTTGATTCTTCTCTACCATTGTGTCCGCCGGCTTCAAAACCTTCTGCAACTACTGCATCTACTCCAGCATCTTGTGCTTTTAAAGCAAATTTGGAACTACTAACCACATGCACAACTGTACATCCATTTTCTTTTAAATAAGAAGTCCATGTTTTTGGGTTTCCAGCCGATGTAAAGACTATTTTTACACCTTCTTCAACAATAATCTGCATTATTTCTTCAATATTTGGATAAAGAAGTGGAACATTTACTCCAAAAGGTTTGTTAG
>CBFIIG010000137.1:0-4455 GCA_965662615.1 Flavobacterium sp. | reverse complement strand
TAAACCAATGATTCCTAATCAGTTTCATGATATTTGGCAAAAAGGACTTGACTCTAATTCATACTATTTAAAACTTTGTGGTTCTGGTGGCGGAGGCTATATTTTAGGCTTTACTCAAGATTATAAAGAAGCCAAAAAACTTTTAAAAGGCTATAAATTAGAACTGGTTTATCAGTTTTAATTGGTTATGCTTACCCGAAAAAACAAACTTTTTTTTAAAAAAATAGCCAGCTTTTTTTCGGTGATAAGAGGTTATAATATAGTTGTACTGGCTTTATCTCAATACTTAGCGGCAATTTTTATTTTAGCACCAAAAACAGAGCGTGCTTTGCATGTTATTTTAGATGTTAATCTTTTTATTTTAGTATTGGCAACTTCAATATCTGTTGCAGGTGGTTATATTATCAATAATTTTTACGACTCTAAAAAAGACTTAATAAACAGACCCAGAAAGTCAATGATTGACCGATTGGTCAGTCAGGCAACAAAGCTTAAAGTATATTTTGCAATTAATTTTTTAGCTGTTGTATTAGCAAGTATTGTTTCTGCAAAAGCAGCTTTGTTTTATTCGGTTTATATCTTCTTGCTTTGGTTTTATTCCCATAAAGTAAAACGATATGCTTTTTTAGGGAATACAATGGCTGCCTTGTTAAGTATATTGCCTTTTTTTGGAATTTTAATGTATTATAAAGTATTTGGTCCCTATGTATTTGTGCATGCTTTTTTTCTATATTTATTATTACTGTTAAAAGAAATTACCAAAGATTTAGAAAACTTAGCAGGCGATTTAGCAGAAAACTATCAAACATTACCCGTAAAATACGGAGAAAATTTCACTAAGTATATTCTACTTGCGATTGTATTTTTAATTATTATACCTGTTTATTTACTTATAAATTATGCTAAAATAGGGCAAATGCAATTTTACTTTTATGGTGCCTTGTTTTTGTTACTTGTTTTTTTGCTTTTGCTTTTTAAAGCCAATAAAAAATACAATTATGTTCAGTTGCATTTTTTAATAAAAATTATACTTGTTTTAGGTGTAATAAGCATTGTTTTAATAGAGCCTGAAATAGTTATTCACGGAAAAAAAATAATATCAACTTATTAGTTATATCTTTGCAAAAAAATATACCAAATGACGCGTCATCAAGGAAATAATAAAAAAGAGTCATCAGGAAGCAGACAAGGCGGTTCTAAAAAAACAAGTTCTGTAAGAGGGAATGCCCCTGTGAATAAAAAACCAAAGTCAACTAAACCGTTTGACGAGAAGCCAAAAGCTACTAAACCAGCAGTAGAAAAAGACGAAATGCGTCTAAATAAATACATTGCTAATTCGGGAATGTGTAGCAGGAGAGAAGCAGATATTTACATACAAAGCGGAAATGTAAGAGTTAATGGTAAAGCAGTAACCGAAATGGGCTATAAGGTTAAACTTACCGATGAGGTACAGTTTGACGGAGTGAATATTAGTCCAGAAAAAAAGGTTTATATCTTATTAAATAAGCCAAAAAACTTTAACACTTCTGGTAATGGCTCAGAGCCAACACACGTTATAAACCTTGTTAGAGCTGCAACAAATGCAGCTATTTTGCCAGTAGGTAGAATGGATAAAACTACAACAGGTCTTTTGTTGTTAACCAATGACAATGATATGCTTTTAAAGTTTACCGATGCCAAACAACGTTCAAGTAAAGTATATCAAGTTACTTTATCTAATAACTTAAAGTTTGACGACATTGAAAAAATTCAAAAAGGAGTAGTAATAGATCACCATAAAGTTTTTGTGGAAGAAGTATCATATATTGATGGGCAGCCTAAAAGCGAAGTGGGTTTAAAACTAAAAACGTCTAATGTAAAAGTGGTGCGTAATATTTTTGAGCATTTGAAATACGATGTTATAAAAGTTGATAGAGTTACATTTGCAGGTTTAACCAAAAAGAATTTGCCAAGAGGTAACTGGCGATTTTTAACAGACCAAGAGGTTATAAATCTAAAGAACGCATAATTAGAATATAAAAATCAGCTTTTAAAGCTGATTTTTTTTGTTTTAAAACAAGCAAAATAATGTATATTTGAACATGGATTTTCAATCAGAACAAAAAATAATTACGCGTTTTTCTAATTTAGAACTTTTAGCAAACCAAGTGGTTGAAGGTTTTATTTCGGGTAAACACAAAAGTCCGTTTCATGGTTTTTCATCAGAATTTGCAGAACACAAACTTTATAATAATGGCGAAAGTACTAAACATATCGATTGGAAATTATATGCAAAAACAGACCGTTTGTACACCAAGCAGTACGAAGAAGAAACCAATTTACGTTGTCATATTATTTTAGACAATTCTTCTTCTATGCATTATCCCGAGCTAAAAAAAGGACAACAAGCGTATGAAAACAAAATCGGTTTTTCGGTTTTGGCAAGTGCTGTAATAATGCAGGTTTTAAAAAAACAAAGAGATGCTGTTGGTTTAAGTGTGTATTCTGATAATTACTCTTTTTATGCCTCAGAAAAAAGCAGTGAAAGGCACCATGCTATGCTCTTAAACGAATTAGAAAAATGCGTAAATGAGCCTCTAAAAAGTAAAAGTACAGACACGGTTACTTATTTGCATCAAATTGCAGAGAACATTCACAGGCGTTCTATGATTGTGTTGTTTACAGATATGTTTCAGCACCAAGACCGAGACGCTCTTTTTAAGGCTTTACAGCACTTAAAGCATAACAAACATAAAGTAGTGGTTTTTCATGTTTACGACGAAGTAACAGAGCTTAATTTTGATTTTGATAACACACCAAAAAAGTTTGTAGATCTAGAAACGGATGAAACTGTTCAGTTGTATCCTGAAAATGTAAAAGAAAATTATAAAAATGAACTTGAATTATTTTTCAAGCAAATTAAAAAGAGTTGTATTCAGTATCAAATAATGTACGTTCCTGTTGCAGTAGGTAAAGATTTTGAAAAAATTATTTTAACTTACTTAGCTGAAAAACAAAAGTTTGGTTAATACGATTAAAAAATATTAAAAAAAACATTTAATATTGTTTGGAAATATAAAAAAGCATCCTATATTTGCACTCGCAATTAAGCGCTGGTTTGGTAGTTCAGCTGGTTAGAATACCTGCCTGTCACGCAGGGGGTCGCGGGTTCGAGTCCCGTCCAGACCGCAAAATTGAGAGAAGAAGGTTTCTAGAAATAGAAACCTTTTTTGTCCTCTAAACTTTTTTAAGATTAGTTGTGTTGTTACCAGCCTAGCTGGTAAATGGTTTAGTAGTTAGACCGATGAAAAGCTTTTCACCTTTTGGTGAATGGCTTTTTTGTTTTATAGGGTTTATGATTTATTTGGTTATTAAAATTAAAAGTGTATATTTATAATCTTAAAACCAATGACTTATGAAAAAAATTACACTATTAATCTTGTTTTTATTTACTGCTTCTGGCTTTTCACAAGGCTTACAGATGAGCGCTTGTGGTGAAAATAATATTTCAACATTTGATCTTACTTCTTATGTTTTAGAATATACAGGTGGTGTTGTGCCATCAGAATTTACTATAAGCTATCATACTTCACAGGCAGATGCGAATAATAATGTGAATCCAATTGCGAATCCATCTACATTTCAAAATACATATAATCCACAAATTATTTTTGTGAGAGCATATAATAATGTAACAAATACAGTAAATTATCCTATTGTAAATTTAACAGTAAACGAAGCTCCTGTTGTCTCTCCGTTGACTTTTATAGAGTGCAATCCTGTTCAGGGGAATTCAATTTTTAATGCGTCAGTATTAATTAATCAAATTTACACAAGCTTAAACGTTACTCCTAATTCTCATACTATTTATTTATATGAAAGTGCAACTAGTATTTCACCAATATCTAGTGGTATTATATCTGTAGATTTAGACAACAATGGTAATGGTACAAAAGTAATTTATTATTCAGTAATTGATAATGCTTCGGGATGTTCGTCTTTAGCGGAATTAAATCTTGTTGTAGAAAATTGCTTTGCTCAAGGAAACCCAAACACACTTACAAGTTGTTTAATAAATAATGAAGCGTGTTTTGATTTAACTGAAAACACATTGATAATGACAGGTGGAAACCCGAACTTATCAGTTACTTATTTTAATAATGAAACGGATGCTACATCAAATGTAAATCCAATAGCAAACCCTTCTGATTATTGTGTTTCAGGTTCAAATATAGTAACTATATGTTCTCGCATTTTTAATACGATTGATCAAACCTTTACTGTTCAATGTTTTGAATTACAGCCTACTACATTTATAGATGAATCTGGATTAGTTTTAGAAGAGCTTTATACTTGTGACGATAACGGAGACGGCATTGCATTTGTAGATTTAACTTCGGCTGAATCTCTAATGAGTTCACCAGTTTCGGTTACTTATTATAGTTCACCAGCAATTAGTACGACCACACAAATTAA
>CBFIIG010000136.1:0-4455 GCA_965662615.1 Flavobacterium sp. | reverse complement strand
AAGCGTTTGTTAGAATATGACGACGTAATGAATGCCCAAAGAGAGGTAGTTTATAAACGTAGAAGAAATGCTTTAAACGGTGAACGCTTAAAAGTGGATTTTGCAAACATGGTGTATGACACTTGTGAAATAATTGTAGAAAACTACAAAGCAACAAACGACTTTAAAAACTTTGAGTTTGACGCTATTCGTTTTTTCTCTATGACTTCACCAGTTACTAAAGCCGAATTTGAAAAAATGCAAGCTCCAGAAATTACTGGAAAACTGTATAAGGCAGCAGTTGCACATTACGAAGAAAAAATAGTGCAAAATGCCAAAGCTGCTTTCCCAGTTATTAAAAACGTTTACGAAAATAATAACGGTCAATATGAACGTATTGTAGTTCCTTTTACAGACGGAATTAAGTCGTTAAACGTAGTAACTAATTTAGAAAAAGCGTACCAAAGTGAAGCCAAAACATTGGTAAACGATTTTGAGAAAAACATTACTTTAGCCATTATCGACGAAGCTTGGAAAAAGCATTTACGCAAAATGGACGAGCTTAAACAATCGGTTCAATTGGCTGTTCACGAACAAAAAGACCCTTTATTAATTTATAAATTTGAAGCCTTCAATTTGTTTAAGAAAACCGTTGAAAGCGTAAATAAAGATGTATTATCGTTTTTATTTAAAGCGGAGTTGCCTAACCAAAGTAACATTCAAGAAGCTAAAACAGTAGCTCCAAAAACCAATTATAAAGAAAGTAGATCCGATGCTTTAAACACAGACGAGCAGGCACAGCAAAACCGTCAAGCGGGAGAAGCACAAAGCAGGCCACAAGTGACCGAAACTGTGGTTAGAGAAACACCTAAAATTAACAGAAATGATACCGTTACTATTAAGCACATGCTAAATGGTAAAACAGAATCCATGAAGTACAAAAAAGCAGAACCGCTTATTGCTAAAGGAGAATGGGTATTAATTAATAACTAAAACACAAAAGCCTTAAACTTAGTTTAGGGCTTTTTTATTATTTTATGAACGAAAACAACATAACCTACCACACCTTTTTTGAAACGGTACACGAGAGTATTGCAGAAAATGTTTTTGCTAAACTAACTCTTGCCAAAACAGTGGGTAAACCCGAGTTGCAAAACATTTATGTTCGCACACATATTGAAGAAGGTAAGTTAATGCTAAAACTAACTTTTAAAATTTATAAAGATGGTTTAGAAGAAATAGAAAAACTAATAGAAAAAGAGAGTTTAGAAAGTGAATTAACTCCATTTATAAATACACCTTTTTTAACGGCTTTACTTTTTACAACCAAAAAAGATGTAACGCTAAAGCTGAATAAAAAACGCATTGCTAATATCACCGAAAAAGCACCAACCTTTAGAGATGCAGACCCTACCCTTTTGGAATTTAGAAAATTATAGAGATTTTAAAGAAATACACTACTATTCATTTATTGCTTTAGTTGCTGCACGTTAAAAGAATAAAAAACAAAACCCAGACTTGCTCTGGTTTTTTTAGTTAAATAGAATCGGGTAAAACTTTACCAGGATTCATAATATTTAAAGGATCGAAAACCTTTTTAATATCGCGCATTAATTGCAATTGAAATTTTGGAAAAGCAATATCCATATAGTTTTTTTGCACCAAACCTATTCCGTGTTCACCAGACAAAGTTCCTTTAAGGCTAACGGTTAATTGAAAAATTTCTCTAATACCTTTAGTCACTTCTGTATTCCATTGTTCATCGGTTAAATTGCCCTTTATAATATTTACATGCAAATTACCATCGCCAGCATGTCCATAACAAACCGATTGAAAACCGTATTTTGAACCGATGTCTTTTATACCTTTTAACAAAACAGATAATGCGAAACGGGGAACAACCGTGTCTTCTTCTTTATAAATAGAATTCGCCTTTACAGCTTCGCCTACACACCTACGTACCCGCCAAAGTGTGTTTTTTTGCTCTTCGGTATCGGCAAAAAGCACTTCGCCAATTTTATAATTTTCTGCAACTTCCATTACTTTTTCGGCTTGTTGCATTAAAATTTCCATAAAATCACCGTCTAATTCAACCAAAAGATGCGCTTCTATTCCACTTTCAATAGCTACAACAGCTCCATCTACATACTTTGTTCCCCAAACCAAAGCATCTTTTTCCATAAATTCTAAAGCACTCGGCACAATTCCTGTTTTTAGTATAGCGGCAACAGCCTCGCAGGCTTCCACAGCATTGTAAAACGGAATTAATAATAATACATTTAAAGGTGATGGTTTTATTAGTTTTAAAACAATTTTAGTTACAATACCAAGTGTTCCTTCGCTACCAACCATTAACTGTGTTAAATTGTAACCTGTTGCGTTTTTAAGTGTGTTTGCCCCTGTCCAAATAATTTCACCATTAGGCAAAACCACTTCTAAATTTAACACATAATCTTTTGTAACACCGTATTTAACAGCTCTGGCGCCACCACTATTTTCGGCAATATTACCTCCTATAAAACAACTGCCCTTACTACTTGGGTCCACTGGATAACACAATCCTTTTTCGGCAACGGCATCCATTAAATTTTGAGTAATTACTCCTGGTTCAACAGTAACCTGAAAATTATTTTCGTCAATATCAATTATAGCATTCAGCTTTTCTAAAGATAAACCTACACCTCCTTTTATACTTAACGAACCACCGCTTAAACCCGTTCTTGCCCCTATTGGTGTAACAGGAATACAGTTAGCTGTTGCCCATTTCATTATAGCAGAAATTTGCTCGGTATTTTGCGGTTTAAGCACCAAAAATGGCGGAAAAGATAAATCTTCCGTATGGTCGTGACCATATTCTAAAATGGTTTCTTTGTCTAAAAATACAGCAGCAGCACCAACTATTTCTTCTAATGCAGCAATTTGAGTAGCGTTTAATTTCATAACTATAATTTATACAAAGCTAACCATTTTAAACAAAATTGTGTAATTTTACAGAAAGGGAATATTTTTGAAAAAAGAAACACAAAAATCGAGCTTAAAAGAAGTAGAAGGCGTTACACAACCGCATTTTATGAGTCCAAAAATGGCACTTCAAATTAAGAATCTGCGTACTAAAAGCATAGATTCTAAAGCTCTTGTATCTTCACTTTTAACAGGTAACATAACGGCGCTTAGCCAAGGCATTACATTTATAGAAAGCAAACAACAAAAGCATAATACTATTGCAAATGATATAATAAATAGTTGCTTACTACATGCTAATAAATCAATTAGAATAGGTATAACAGGTGTACCAGGAGTAGGAAAAAGTACTTTTATAGAAAGTTTTGGAAAACACCTAACAGCTTTAGGAAAAAAAGTAGCCGTTTTAGCGGTTGACCCAAGTAGTAGCATTTCGCATGGTAGTATTTTAGGTGACAAAACCCGAATGGAAGAATTGGTAAAAGATCCAAATGCTTTTATTAGACCCAGTGCATCTGGCGATAGTTTGGGTGGTGTTGCGCGTAAAACCAGAGAAGCCATTGTACTTTGCGAAGCCGCAGGTTTTGATGTTATTATTATAGAAACTGTAGGGGTGGGACAAAGCGAAACGGCTGTACATAGTATGGTAGATTTCTTTTTATTACTAAAAATTGCAGGTGCGGGAGACGAGTTACAAGGAATAAAAAGAGGTATAATGGAAATGGCAGATGCCATAGTTATAAATAAAGCCGACGGTGATAATATTAAAAAAGCGAGTTTAGCAAGGGTTGAATTTAAAAGAGCCTTGCATTTATTTCCTCCAAAAAAATCAGGTTGGATTCCCGAAGTTACAACGTGTAGCGCCATAACACACGACGGAATTGATGCTGTTTGGGAAATTATAAGCAATTACGAAAAAAGAGCAAAAGAAACTGCGTATTTTGTCAATAAAAGAAAAGAGCAGAATGAATTTTGGATGATGGAAACCATTCAGCAACGTTTAAAACAGCATTTTTACGAAGACGAAACCATCTCTAAAAAAATAATTACTGAAAAAGAAGCTGTAAATAAAGGAGAAAAATCACCTTTTACTGCAGCGATGGAATTGCTCGATTTTTATTTTAAAGCATAAAAAACATGGAGTAGTTGATTAAATGGATTAAAATCAACTGAACTCCATGCTTTCGAAAAACAAACAAAAAAACTTAATTTTTATTCATTACATATTACTTTAAACTCTGTTCTTCTATTTAATTGATGAGCTGTTTCTGGACAATCTACACCATCTGAACAATTATTTAATAATTGAGACTCTCCAAAGCCAGTACCTACAATTCTACTTGCCGCAATTCCTTGAGAAATTATATAGTTTGCTGATGAAGTTGCTCTACTTTGAGATAGTTTTTTATTATAGGCGGCACTACCTCTACTATCAGTATGCGAACCAATTTCAACTTGTACCGTTGGATTATCTGTCATGAAACGTACCAATTTGTTTAATTCTGGTTTTGCATC
>CBFIIG010000135.1:0-4488 GCA_965662615.1 Flavobacterium sp. | reverse complement strand
TACCGAAGTATGGAAAAACGTATTAACAAATAATCCAAAAGCGCAAATAGTAATTGGTGTGCGAAGTGCTTTGTTTTTGCCTTTTTCTAATTTAGGTTTAATTGTGGTTGACGAAGAACACGAACAAACCTATAAACAACAAGACCCTGCTCCGAGATATCATGCTAGAGATGCAGCTGTAGTTTTGGCAAATTTACATAAGGCAAAAGTTCTTTTAGGTAGTGCTACGCCTAGTTTAGAATCTTTTTATAATGTAAATATAAAGAAATACGAATTGGTTTCGTTAACAGAACGATACGGGAAAGTACATTTACCCGAAATAAAATTAGTTGATTTAAAAAAAGCCTACTTTAAAAAGCAAATGCGTGGGCATTTTTCAGAGCTACTTTTAGAAGAAATGACGTTGGCAATTGCCGAGAAAAAGCAAGTTATTATTTTTCAGAATCGCAGAGGTTTTTCTTCATTTATAGAATGTATTCCGTGTGGTCATGTGCCGCATTGCCCTAGTTGCGATGTTAGTTTTACCTATTATAAATACAAAAACAATTTAAGTTGCCATTACTGTGGTCACACCATTGCCAAGCCAACTAATTGTCATGTTTGTAATTCTCCAGAGTTAAATACCAAAGGTTTTGGAACAGAGCAAATAGAGGAGGAGTTAAGGTTGCTTTTTCCAGAAAGCACAGTCGCTAGAATGGATCAGGATACCACGAGAGGTAAATATGGTTTCGAAAAATTAATAGACCGTTTTAAAAATCAAGAAATTGACATTTTAATAGGTACTCAAATGTTAGCCAAGGGATTACATTTTGATGCTGTAAAAGTGGTTGGAGTTTTAAATGCCGATAACCTTTTAAATCTTCCTTATTATAAAGCTTACGAGAGGGCCTATCAAATGTTAACACAAGTAGCAGGTAGAGCCGGTAGAAAAGAGCAAAAAGGAACCGTAGTTATCCAAACCTATTCTGTAGAGCATTCAATTATTAATCAAGTTGTTGGTAATAAGTATTACGATATGTTTATGGAACAAATTCCAGAACGTAAAACCTTTAAATATCCACCTTTTTATAAGGTTATAAAGTTTACTTTAAAACATAAAGATTTTGAAAAACTAAAAGAAGCTTCATTTTGGTTGTATAATGTTTTAAAACAACAAATGAATGTACCTGTTTTAGGTCCAGAAGAGCCAGCTATAAATAGAATACGCAATCAGTATATTAGAAATATAATGATTAAAATTCCAAATGAAAGCAACCTTAGTGCGTCTAAAGTTGTTATTTCTAAAATTTTATTAAGTTTTGATGCTATTGCACAATATCGTTCTATTCGTGTAAAAATAGAAGTAGATTATTAAGCTTCTTTAATAGCAGTAAGTATTGCAGCTTTTTTATTTCTACTAACCGGAATTGTTTTTTCGTCTAAATCGATGGTTTGATTACTAAACGAAACTATACGTTTTAAATTAACAATATATGATTTGTGTACACGCATAAACTCATCTGGAAGTTCTTTTTCAAAAGACTTCATGGTAGATAGTATGGTAAAAGTTTCTTCTTCTGTAACTACTTTAATATAATCACCAAATGCTTCCACCCATTTAATAGTATCAGTAAAAATTTTGACTTTCTTAAAATTAGTTTTAATAATTATGAAGTTTCCAGAATCTTCTGTAGTTTCTGTTTTCATCTTAAACAAACGTGTGGCTTTATCTACAGATTGTAAAAAACGATCTTTAGAAATAGGTTTATGTAAAAAATCGATTGCCTCATAATCGAAAGCTTTTACAGCATAATCCGATTTTGATGTAATGAAAATAATTTGAGGCTTATTTTTAAGTCCATCAATTAAATCAAATCCATTAAAAAGCGGCATTTCTATGTCTAAAAAAATTAGATCAATAGTGTTTAGTTTCATAAAATGCTTTGTTTCCAAAGCATTAGCAAACTCTCCTAAAAGCTTTAACTCTTTTGTGTCTTCAATTAATTGCTTCATAGCGTATCTTTGTATTTCGCTATCGTCAACCACTATACATTTTAACTTCATCTATTTGGTTTTTATTTGGGAGACTTTAAGAAGTAAAAATAATACGTTTATATAATACAGCCAAGTCTAATCGTGTTTTATTTTTTAAAAAAAGACATTATTTTGCTGGTTGAAAATAATTCATTACTTTTGCGACCAATTTATAAATAACAAATACATTTAATTATGAATCATTATGAAACTGTTTTCATCTTGAATCCCGTTTTATCTGATGTACAGGTAAAGGAAACAGTAAGCAAGTTTGAAGAATTTCTTACTTCACGAGGAACTGAGATGGTGTCTAAAGAAGACTGGGGCTTGAAAAAATTAGCCTATGAAATCCAACACAAAAAAAGTGGCTTTTACCACTTATTTGAATTCAAAGCTCCTGCGGAAGTTTTGATCGCTTTTGAAACTGAATTTAGACGTGACGAGCGCATCATGCGTTTTTTAACTGTAAAGTTAGACAGCCACGCTATTTCTTGGGCAGAAAGAAGAAGAGAAAAAATGAAGTCTAAAGCTAAAACGAACTAATTATGGCAACTATAGAACAATCTGCAAAAGGTAAAAAAGAAGGAGATATCAGATATCTTACTCCTTTAAATATAGACACCAACAAACAAAAAAAATACTGTCGTTTTAAAAAATCAGGTATAAAATATATCGATTATAAAGACGCAGATTTTTTATTGAAATTTGTAAACGAGCAAGGTAAAATTTTACCAAGACGTTTAACAGGAACATCTTTAAAATACCAAAGAAAAGTATCTGTTGCTGTAAAAAGAGCACGTCACTTAGCATTAATGCCATATGTGGCTGATTTATTAAAATAAAACGAGGCAATAATTATGGAACTTATATTAAAACAAGACGTACAAAATTTAGGGTTTAAAGATGACGTAGTTACCGTTAAAAACGGTTACGGACGTAACTACTTAATTCCTCAAGGTTTTGCTCAATTAGCAACACCTTCTGCGAAAAAAGTATTAGCCGAAAATCTAAAACAAAAAGCACATAAAGAGCAAAAAGTAATTGACGATGCTAAAACTGTAGCAGCTGCAATCAATGCTCTTGAACTAAAAATAACTGCTAAAGCAGGTGGAGATAAATTATTTGGTTCTATTACTAACAACGATTTAGCTGAATTATTAGCTAAAAACGGTCAGTCTATAGATAAAAAATTCATCTCTTGCGGAATCATCAAACGTTTAGGGAAATATTCTGCTAGCGTTCGTTTACACCGTGAGGTAATTTTAGACTTACCTTTCGAAGTAATTGCTGAGCAAGCTTAATTTTTTTTACAATAAAATTTTAAATGCCTTCCATTTCTGGAGGGCATTTTTTTTATCTTTACATTTTATATTATGAAATACACACGTCTTACAAAAGAACAGTTAGAAGAACTACACCCAGAATTTGCTACTTTTTTAGCAACTCAATCTATTGACGCTAAAGATTGGGAAACAACCAAAGCAAAATCACCAGAAGTAGCTTTAAAAGTTATTGATGTTTTTTCAGATTTTATCTGGGAAAAAGCAATGGACAATGTAAATTTTATAGATCATTTTTCTAAAAATCATATTTTTTTATTCGCCTGTAAAGACAATAAAGCTCATAGTTTTGTGGTAAAATCGAATAATCCCGATTTTAATTTCTTAACACAAGAAGGAATAAATTGGTTGAGTGAAAATATTTTTTCGGATGAAATTGAAATTCAAAATGGATTTAAAGATTTTAAAGATAACCGAAACCAAGAGCTTTTTAAACTCATAGAAAAAGGAGGAATTATAAGTAAAGGGGAGTTATATAAAAAATTAGAAACCTTATTAGCCCAATAGGAATGGATATTAAAACTACAATAGAGCAGCTGCGTACCGAATTACACGATCACAACAGAAAGTATTATATTGAAGATGCTCCTGTAATTTCCGATTATGAGTTTGACAAGAAGCTAGAACAATTAATTTTTTTAGAACAACAAAATCCACAGTTTTTCGATGCTAATTCGCCTTCGCAACGTGTGGGTGGAGGAATAACTAAAAATTTTGAAACTATTGCGCACCAAACGCGAATGTATTCTTTAGATAATTCGTACTCTATTGAAGATTTACAAGATTGGAATAACCGTTGTGTTAAAGTGTTGGGGACAGATGAATTGCAATTTACTTGTGAGTTAAAATACGATGGTGCTTCTATTAGTTTAACTTATCAAAACGGAAAATTGGTTCAAGCTTTAACGCGTGGCGATGGTTTTCAGGGAGATAATGTAACTCAAAATATAAAAACAATAAAAGCTATTCCATTGCAATTAGTTGGTGATTATCCTGAAAATTTTGAGATAAGAGGCGAAATTGTGCTTCCAATTGCTGGTTTTAATGCCATGAATGAAGTGTTAATAGCAAATGGTGAAACACCCTATTCTAACCCGCGAAATACGGCTTCAGGTAGTTTAAAACTTCAAGATAG
>CBFIIG010000134.1:0-4491 GCA_965662615.1 Flavobacterium sp. | reverse complement strand
GATATTCCACTTTGGGAAGAAACCATAGATTTTTTGAATACAAACTTTGTCGGTTTGGAACTGTTTTCAGTCAGCTTTTTTGTTGATGAGCAACCAACTAAAAATAGAAATATTAAAATGTAGTTTATATGTTTCATTCGTATTAAACCCAACGTTAAGTATATAAAAAGTAGCGTTTAAGTACACCCTAATTTTCAGACTATAAACAAATTAAATAAACAATTATAAACCACCGAGAAAACACAAGTCAAGCTATTTTTTATATATAGTGTTAGCTTTAGTTTTTTCGGTTAAAAATCAAAAATATGAACTTTAAAGTAAAAGCAAAAAGTAAAAATACAGGCAAATGGATTTATGGTTTTTTTATGTATGACTGGGATAATAAAGATTCTATATTAAAACCTATGATTCAAGAACTACCAAACAAAAATGTAGAAGATATATCTTCTTTTACTAAAAACACAGTTGATATTAAAACAGTATGTAAACCAACGCAAGTGTTTGATAAAAAAAATAATGAAATTTTTGAAAACGATATAGTTTATTGTGAGCAATGGAATCCAAAAAAGTATGTTGTAAAATATGAAGATGGAGGATTTATATTAACAAATAAAAATGTACCACCTTTTAAAATATCTCACATTTGGGATTCAACTGGTGTTTATTTTGAAATAGTAGGAAATTATATTGATACTCCAGAGTTGTTATCAAATTAAAGCTAACTTGTATATATCATCAAATATATACAACTTTTTTTAAATTAATTTATTTTTTTATTCTTTTTATGTACTAAACTATCCAAAGGGCTAGTAATTTTATCAATTGCTCCTTGTGCTACATGTGTATAAACCATTGTTGTTTTTATACTGTTATGCCCTAACAAACGTTGTATAAAACGAATATCGGTGCCGTTTTCTAATAAATGAGTTGCAAAACTATGTCTTAAACTATGCACACTGCCTCTTTTATTTAATCCCGATTTTTCCAAAGCACTTCGCATTACAGACTGCACACTCCCAGTACTGTAGGGTTCTCCTGCAAATTGTCCTTCAAACACATAGCCATCTCCTTTACCAAGTTTTTTATAAAACAAAAGCATTTCAATTAAAACGGTAGGCAACATTACCATTCTGTCTTTTTTTCCTTTGGCATTTTTTATATGCAGCTTAAACGTGTCAAAATGTATATCAATCCATTTTAAATTTACAATTTCACTTACGCGTAAACCTGCACCATAACCCAACAATAATAGTAACTTATGCTTTGGATTTTCTATTATTTTAAATAATGCCAAGCACTCTTCTAAAGAAAAAACTACGGGTAACTTTTTCTCTTTTTTAGGGCGTGGTAAATCAAAATTTATATCATCTATTTTATAAACTTCTTTATAATATATTTTTAAAGCATTTACGGCCGAATTTCCCAAAGCTGCACTAAAGCCATTTTGCATTAAATAACCCAAATAAGCAACTATTTCTTCCTTTTTTATGCTTTTAGGATCTTTAAAATCAAAATAACGCATAAACTGAACAAATCCATTTCCGTAGGTTCTTATAGTGCTAGAACTGTAATTTTTTGCCATTAAATAGTTTAAAAACAACTCTAAAAAACCTTTTGCGTTTTCGGGTAACAAATCTACCAAATTTCGTTTTGTATTCTCAAGCGATTGTTTTTTTCTGTTGGGTAAGTTTTTTGTCTTTAAATAATCTTTCGGTAATGCACTCTTAAAAGTAACATCTTCATTATCGAAATGAGTTTTTAATGATTCAAAAACAACAGGAGCCGCGGGTAATAAATAACAGCCATGTGTACTACTGTAGCGCGACATACTAAAACGTTTTATCTTTTCTTTTAATGCAAACTGATTTGTTAAAAATACTCGCATCCATTTAACATCTTCCAAGTGCGGTTTTATGGCTACAATTCCATTAATCGGCTTGTCGTAAATTTTAAAATTGCTGGGTAAAAGATCGGTTTGTTTAAATAAAGCCTCTACCTGTAATTTTACATTTTTTTGCCTAAAAAGCATAAATACTTTCGACTTTTCATTCCAATAAACACCTTTTATTTTTAATAACTCTTTCGAATAAAAATGATGATAATGTAGTTTTATAACCCAATATTTACCCACATCGGGTAACAATTTAAAACGCAATTGTTTTGCAATTTTTGTTTCTAAAAATTTATGTTCAGTTTTTGTTTCTATTAACTGACGGTCGTTATTACTAACTATGTGCGAAGGTACATGGCTATTGCCAGTCGCATCAATCGATTTTAAATTTGTAGTGTTTTTTAAAATTTTTATTTCATCAAATTTTTCTTGTAATAAAGCATAGCTTCCTTTAGAGTAATTCATATAATAACATTTTTTTGTTTTACTATATAAAGCACCCATTTGGCATAGCTTCGCTTTGATAGTCACATTGTATTTAAAGCGAATACCAATTCTAATAGCTCCTCTATGTTCTAATTTAAAAACAGTAATCATAACATATTGAAAGAAATATAAGCTAAAAATATAAAAAAAAATAACATAAAATAAAAAAACCGTTCAAAAGAACGGTTTTTTGTACTATTTATATTAATTCAAGTATAACTTACATGTGAATTACTTCATCATATGCCGCAGCAACAGCTTCCATAACCGCTTCACTCATAGTAGGGTGGGGGTGAACTGCTTTTAAAATCTCATGTCCAGTTGTTTCTAATTTTCTAGCTACAACCGCTTCAGCAATCATATCTGTAACACCAGCGCCAATCATATGGCAACCTAACCATTCGCCATATTTAGCATCAAAAATCACTTTCACAAAACCATCTGGCGTACCAGCAGCTTTCGCTTTACCCGATGCCGAAAATGGAAATTTACCAACCTTAATATCAAGACCTTTATCTCTAGCCGCTTTTTCAGTTAAACCAACCGATGCAATTTCGGGAGTTGCATACGTACAACCCGGAATATTACCGTAATCTAAAGCCTCAACATGTAAACCAGCAATTTTCTCAACACACAAAATACCTTCGGCACTAGCCACGTGAGCCAAAGCCTGGCCTGGAGTAATATCACCAATAGCATAATAACCTGGAATATTAGTTTGGTAAAAATCATTCACCAAAACCTTATCACGGTCCGTAGCAATACCCACTTCCTCTAAACCTATATTTTCTATATTTGTTTTAATTCCCACTGCAGACAAAACAATATCAGCCTCTAAAACCTCTTCGCCTTTAGCTGTTTTAACAGTAGCCTTAACACCTGCACCGCTAGTGTCAACTTTTTCTACCGAAGCATTCGTCATAATAGTAACGCCCGCTTTTTTCATAGAACGTTCCATTTGTTTCGAAATATCTTCGTCCTCAACAGGCACAATATTTGGCATAAATTCTACAATAGTAACATCAGTACCCATTGCATTATAAAAATGAGCAAACTCAACACCAATAGCACCACTACCAACAACAATCATTTTTTTAGGTTGTTCAGCCAAAGTCATCGCTTGTCTATATCCAATCACTTTTTTACCATCTTGCGGTAAATTAGGTAATTCCCTAGATCGAGCTCCAGTAGCAATAATAATATGATCTGCCGAATATTCAGTAGAAGCACCATTATTAGAAACCATAACCTTTTTGCCAGGCATTATTTTACCAAACCCGTCAATAATGTCAATTTTATTCTTTTTCATTAAAAACTGAACCCCTTTACTCATTCCGTCAGCCACGTCTCTAGAACGTTTTACAACCGCAGTAAAATCCTTGTCCACATTTTCCACCTTTAATCCATACGAATCAGCATGTTTTAAATAATCAAAAACCTGAGCCGATTTTAATAACGCCTTCGTTGGGATACATCCCCAGTTTAAGCAAATACCACCCAAATTTTCTTTTTCCACAACTGCCACTTTAAAACCAAGTTGCGAAGCTCTAATAGCAGTAACATAACCACCTGGGCCGCTACCCAAAACAATAATATCGTATTTCATAATATGTAAGTTTCTAAATTTTGATGCGAAAATAAACAAATAAATTCACACCATCAAACACACCTTTATATATATGTATAAAACTTGTTTTTTATAAGTAGCAGATTATTCCGTTTTCAATACCCAATTCCAACCCGCTATCCGCTGTATCTTTTATTACGCTGCGCTCCATAAAAGGATGCCGCTTCTATCGGGGCTACAAGAACTTTTATTTCAAAACTCAATGGCAATGGCAATGGCAATAGCAAAAGTCAATATCAAAAGTCAATATCAAAAGTCAACAGCAAAATTCAATGTCAAAAATCAAGTTTCATATTCAAACCGACAACCGACAACCGATAACCAATAACTGACAACCGCCAACTGTAAAAACAACATGCGATTTCTCCCTTGGATCGAAATGACAAAGCAGAACGCAACTTGAAACTTTAGACTTTAAACTTCAAACTTCAAACTTCAAACTTCAAACTTCAAACCTTTCTCAATATACAATCTACAGTATATATTA
>CBFIIG010000133.1:0-4584 GCA_965662615.1 Flavobacterium sp. | reverse complement strand
AAGCTTCAGGTCCCGAAATGGAATTATCCACATGGCTTTCTGCTGCAAAATGAATAACTGCTTGAAAGTTGTATTTTGTGAACAAATCTTCCATTGCTGTTCTGTTGCAAATGTCTTTTTGCTCGAAAGTATAACGTGGGTGGTTTTCTATTTCCGATAGGTTTTCTAAGTTACCTGCATACGTTAAAACATCAACGTTTACTAAATGATAGTCTTTATAATTCTCTATAAAATAGGGAACAAAGTTAGCGCCAATAAATCCTGCACCTCCTGTTACTAATACATATTTCATATTATTGTCTTTTTAATTTTTGATGAGCTAAAAAACGTTTAAACTTTATAAATAAAGCAAACAAAAACAGGAAAAACAAAGGTGTTGTTACTGTTTTTTTCTGGTAAATTTTAGCTTTTTCTTTAATGTTAGCAATTATACTTATGTCTTTAATTGTTTTGTCTAAAGTATTAAATACTGCTATTTGCTCAGCTCTTTCCGTTAAAAGTTCACTTTTTTGCTCAAAAACGTTACTCACTTTTTCTTCTGAGTCAAAATATATCATTTTACCCACATTAGAAGTTCCGTTTTCTATGTTTTTTGCTAAGGTTAAATCTATTTGATTAATTGTTGAGTCCAATCCGTTTATAGTAAATTGTTTTGCGGCGTACTCTAAATCTTTCTGTTTGTTATAAAATTCAGAATCATTTAAATAGTTTAATAACTGAGCAACTGTTTCGTTATCAGAGACTTTCCCGCTCGATGTAAATGTTAATTTATGAAACAAAAACAACGTTTCGTTTCTTTCGTTTTTTATTACCGTTTCTAAATCTGCATCATTTATTAAAACTCTAAAATAATCAGAGTTTTTTTCACTTGCCGACATAAATCGATACGGGTCAATTATGGGCTCTAAATCTAATTTGCTGATTTTTTTATGATTTATAAAACCATTTTTAACCAAATAAACCGAGTCTTTTTGTTCAATTTTAGACTTTAATAATTCTACTTTACTGTACAAATAATCAGCACTTCCAAAATTAGGTTTTACAATTATTTCGTTAGTAAAAGAGTCATCTTCACTGTCTTGATACCAGCCATAGGCTATTCCTAAAACCGTAATTAAACCTACAATAATAGCGTTTTTTTTAATGTAAAGTAGAAGGTCATAAAACGAGTCTCCTAAATTATTAAATGATTTTTTAATATATAAAACGGCGTTATTTATATCAAAAACTTGTTCGTTTGTATTTGTACTCATATTAAATTATGCGTTATTAAATAGTTGTTCTAATATTTTAATTGTAATTAAATAAGTTGGCTTTACACCTGTGGTTCCTAAACCTCCCGAAGCTAATGTGCTTCCGGTTTCTAATGGATTATCAGACGCATAATAGGCATATCTTACTTTTACATTAGGGTTTATACTTTTGCGTATTTTAGAAGCCGATTGTATAGCTTTTTGGTAATAAGAACCTTCCATTTCTAAACCAATTGCTCCCCAAGTACTATCGTGGAAAAACTGTAATAAATCTTTGTTTTGTAGCGATGTTCCTAAAACCGTAATCATTGGACCCGAAAATACCTTTAAGCCATTGCCTTCGAACATTTCGGCAGTTAATTCGTTTGTGAACGAATAATTGTCTGCTGTACCTTCGTTTACGTGAGCATTCGGTATCATTAAATCACCTTTACCGCCTTGTAAAATACCCGCTTTACCCATTATAGAAACCGACTCTACATTTAAAAATACTTTACCGTTTGAGGTTTTATATGGTTTTAAAAGTTCGTCTATAGTTTCGTAGGCTTGCTCGCCAAAAGCATAATCCATTACAATTAAAACCGGTTTGTTTGTTGCGTTTTCAAACAAAGAGCCTTTAAAATCAATTTTAGAAGTATCAAAAATTTGAACATCTATATTAGTACCCGACGTATCTGGCAAATCGATCATTCCGCTTTTTAAAGCTTCTTTTTTAACTTTCTCTCTTAATGCTTTATTTTCTGAGTTGCTTAAATCTTCAAACACATCAAAACTGCTTTTGTTTTTGTATTTTGAAGACAACAACGGATGCGCAAAAACAGAATTCATAACCGAGTGCATGTTGGCACTAATTACGTGAATAGGCTTGTCTATTAAATTGTTTTTTAATAAAACTTCTTTGATGTTGTTTGCCCAAATTTCTCCATAAATATGATGTCCCAAACGCTCTCTTAACACAGGGCTAAAAGTAATTATACGTTTGTTATTATCTACAATTTCTTCTATAGCCAGTTTGCCCAACCAATAAATAATATGTAAAAAACGATCTGGTTTTTCTGCCGAAGCAAAATCATCATAAATAGCCTGAATTTCAGCAAAAGTTCTACCTAAAACATTTGCTGCATGCGACATCGCTTTTTCGCGTTCTAAAAGAGTAAGCTTTTTGGTTTTTAGAACCAGTTCTTCTAATTTTTGCCAATCGCGACTCAACTCATTGGTTTCTTCAAACAATACTTTGTCCTTTATTTTATGCGATTCTATAAAAATAAAGGTCAAGTGCGTTAAAATATCATAAATATCAGATCGCCCTCTGGTAATCTCCACATTCATTTGTTCGTCGTCTATTCTATAGCAATTTCTTCTTCTTTTAGGAGGAATAATAGGCTTAAATTGCGAATCTGAATAACCCTCTTCTGACGTTAAGTTTATAAATCGGCACTCTTCTATACCTATTGGCAAACGCTCAATAACGTATAACAATCCGTTTAATTCTACTTTTTCTTCAGCAATGCTACCATAAATTTCGGGGCGTAAAGCCAAAAGTGCCTCACGTAATGTTTCTCCCGAAACACCCATTGGTTTATAAAAACCTCTATTAAACAAATGGCGCATCGTAATGTATATTCGCTCTATGGCTCCAGATGATTCCTGAGCTCTTGATCTCGAAATGTTTTTTAATGTCTTCATATAAGTATTAATCCACAAATATAAGTTTTTATGGTGAAATCCTTTAAACTATCCTTTTAAAAGGTTTATTAATGTATTTGAAAACTCATTTTTCTTTGTTTTATTACTTAAAACTAAGTTGTTTTTCTCTATAAGATTATCTTTTTTTGGTTTTTAATAAACATCTTAGTGTTGAAATCATTTTTTGTATGTAATTTTACTTTAAATTACTAAGTTTAGTATGAAAAAAATATTAATATTTATAACACCTATATTTATTGGGTTTTCGGGAATTGCACAACAAACCGATTCTAAAAAATTTGAAATTGCCGCTTCTTATGCGGTAGTTAATGCAAACGACCATAGCGTTTTTAGAAACCCAATAAGTTTATCGGCAAGCTATACTCTAAAAAACTGGGAAAATCTATCGATACAAACAGGTGTACAAAGTTTTTATTTTTCGTCTAAAAAGCAAGATAATTATACAAACAAATGGGCGTTTAACCCAAACATTAAAGCGGCCTATGCCATAGAAAACACGCCGTTAAAACCTTATTTTGGGATTGGCTATTATTTTGACTCCTATACTTTTAAACTTGATAACTTATCAAATGTTGATCCTTTTGACCCTTTAATTATACCTGTAAGAAGTCAAAAAATAAAAACACAAAGTTTATCAGTAACACCGGGTATAAAGTGTTTTTTAGGTAATACCTTTTTTGTTGATGCACATTTGATGCTTTTGTTTAAAAAAGATGAAATATATAATGAAAACTACACCCAAAAAATACTTAATTTAGGTGTTGGCGTAGCGTTTTAATTGGTTAAAACCTCTGCCATTTTACGGTCGTTGGTTAAACGCGGCACTTTGTTTTGTCCACCCAATTTACCAACCGCTGCCATGTAATTTTGAAAAGCATTTTTTGGTAAAGGTGTTATAACTAAAGAACGTAAAACCTTGCCTTTTATTAGGTCGTTATAATAACTGTTTTTTGCGCAAAGGGCTTCGTCTATTTTTAATCCAAAAGCCGTTAGGTCTTCGGGTGTTTTACTAAATTCTATAAACCACTCGTGATAAGGTAAGCCGCTTGAAGGTGTAATTTGTGGTGCAACTGTAAACTCGGTTATTTGTGCAGTGCTGTTTTCTAATGCTGTTTTTAGTGCGTGTTCAACTTCGCTGCCTATAACGTGTTCTCCAAATGCCGAAATATAATGTTTAACTCGCCCAGAAACAATTACTCTAAAGGGTTTTAGAGAGGTAAATTGCACTGTATCGCCCATATTATAACCCCATAAACCAGCATTTGTAGAAATTACCAAAACATAGTTTACGCCAAGTTCTACTTGCGCTAATGTTAATCTTTGCTGCTCATTTGTACCAAATGTTGCCACAGGAATAAATTCGTAAAATATACCTGAGTTTAACAACAACAACATGCCTTTTTGGTCTTGCTGGTCTTGGTAGGCAAAAAAGCCTTCGGAGGCAGGAAACAACTCTATTGAAGACACTTTACGCCCAATTAGGTTTTCGAATTTAGAACGATAAGGCTCGAAATTTACTCCGCCATAAATAAATAACGAAAAGTTCTTAAACAAGTCGCCAACTGGTTTTTGTGTTTTTTGGTTTAATTTTTCAAAATACATTTGAACCCAAGACGGTATGCCC
>CBFIIG010000132.1:0-4750 GCA_965662615.1 Flavobacterium sp. | reverse complement strand
ATAGTTCTATTGGCGGTTAAAGTTACTTTTATTAAACCGTCAGTACTTTTTTCGTCTATTAAAACATGGTCTAAACGTTTTTTTGTTTCTTCTACTTTAGCTTGGGTTTCTTTTATTTTACCCATCATTCCCATTAAATCTCCAAACATTTTTTTAAAATTAAGTTATTGTATGAAGCAAAAGTACTAAATTAGCTTAAACTTATTAAATAAAATAGAATGAGAAATCCATTTTTTATCCTAGTAATTATGGCTATTTTTGCCACTTCTTGTAAAGAAAAACAAACTATGAACAAAGACATACAACCTCCAGTGGCAATTAAAATAGACCATAAAATGGAAAAACACGGTGATATTCGAAACGACGAGTATTATTGGATGAATGACAGAGAAGAACAGCAAGTTTTGGATTACTTAAATGCTGAAAACGATTATTATAATAAAATGACGTCTCATACAAAGGATTTTCAAAAATCTTTATTTGAAGAAATGAAAGCCAGAATTAAAGAAGACGACTCATCAGTTCCCTATTTTTATAATGGTTATTTTTATATTACCCGTTTTGAAAAAGGTAAAGATTACCCAATTTATTCTCGTAAAAAAGGAAGTTTAACGGCTAAAGAAGAAATACTTTTTGACTGTAATGAAATGGCAAAAGGACATTCGTACTTTAATTTAGGCGGCGTAAATGTTAGTGATGATAACAAATGGGTAGCTTTTGGTGTAGATACTGTTTCACGAAGACAATACATTATTCAGATAAAAAACCTAGAGACTGGAGAAATTTTAGAAGATAAAATTACCAACGCCACAGGAAGTTCTACTTGGGCGAGTGATAATAAAACGTTGTTTTATACCCGTAAAGATGAAAAAACCTTACGTAGCGATAAAATTTATCGACATATAAAAGCTACAGATGCTGCTAAAGACGTAATGGTTTATGAAGAAAAAGACGAAACCTTTAATACGTATGTGTATAGAACTAAGTCTAAAAAGTTTTTAGTGATAGGTTCGGGTAGTACTTTAACATCGGAGTATCAAATTTTAGAAGCTTCTAATCCCGAAGGAAAGTTTAGGTATTTCCAAAAACGTCAACGTGGTTTAGAATATTCTATTTCTCATTATGATGATTATTTTTATGTAGTTACAAATAAAGATAAAGCTACCAACTTTAAGTTGATGAAAACCAATGAAAATAAGACTTCTTTAGAAAACTGGACAGAAGTAATTGGGCATAGAGATGAGGTACTTTTAGAAGGTGTAGAAATTTTTAAAGACTATTTGGTTGTAGAAGAGCGTAGTAATGGTTTAAATCAAATACAGATTAGACCAATGAACGGAGAAGCTTCGTATTATTTACCTTTTGAAAGTGAAACTTATACATGTTATACTACCACAAATGTAGATTTTAATACCGAATTGCTTCGTTTTGGATACCAATCATTAACTACACCAAGTTCTTTGATCGATTTTAACATGAAGACCAAAGAGAAAACGGTTTTAAAAGAACAAGAGGTTTTAGGTGGTAAATTTAATAAAAATAATTATATAGAAGAGCGTATTTGGGCAGATGCCGCTGACGGAACTAAAATTCCAATGTCTGTGGTGTATAAAAAAGGAATGAAAAAAGACGGTTCTAATCCGTTCTTGTTATATGCTTATGGTTCTTATGGTTCTACAATAGATCCTTATTTTTCTACCACACGTTTAAGTCTCTTAGACAGAGGTTTTGTGTATGCTATAGCTCACATTAGAGGAGGCGAATATTTAGGAAGACCCTGGTATGAAGGCGGAAAACTATTAAAAAAGAAAAACACGTTTACTGATTTTATAGATTGCTCTAAACATGTAATTGCTCAAAAATATACATCGGCAGATCATTTATATGCAGAAGGTGGTTCGGCAGGTGGTTTGTTAATGGGTGCCATTGTAAATATGAATCCGGAATTATATAACGGTGTTATAGCAGCAGTTCCGTTTGTAGATGTTGTAACTACTATGTTAGACGATAGTATTCCTTTAACAACAGGTGAATACGACGAATGGGGGAATCCAAATGAGAAAACGTATTACGATTATATGAAATCGTATTCGCCGTATGATAATGTAAAAGCACAAGCTTATCCAAATATGTACGTATCTACTGGTTTGCACGATTCACAAGTGCAATATTGGGAGCCAGCTAAATGGGTTGCTCGTTTAAGAGCAACAAAAACCGACAAAAATCTTTTGTTTTTAGACACCAATATGGAAGCGGGTCATGGTGGGGCTTCGGGACGTTTTGAGGCACTAAAAGAGGTAGCAAAAGAATTTGCCTTTTTAATGGATTTAGAAAAAATAAGCAAGTAATTTAATTTTTTTTGCTAAATTTGACACGTTTTTAGAAACCAAAACGGATTCTTTTAACTAAACAAAAAAATATGAAAAACGAAATAAAGGCCTTTAATTCGGTTTTAGATTTAATAGGAGACACACCTTTAATAAAGTTAAATAAGAGTACGGCAGGTATAAAAGGTAATTTTTATGCAAAACTAGAAGCCTATAATCCTGGGCATTCGGCAAAAGATCGTATAGCACTTTATATTATTGAAGAAGCGGAGAAAAAAGGAATTTTAACTCCAGGAGATACAATTATTGAAACAACATCTGGTAATACAGGTTTTAGTTTAGCAATGGTATCTATTATAAAAGGTTATAACTGTATTTTAGCAGTGAGTTCTAAATCTTCTGCAGATAAAATAGATATGTTGCGTACAATGGGAGCAAAGGTGTATGTTTGCCCAGCTCACGTTTCTGCAGATGACGACAGGTCTTATTATAATGTTGCAAAACGTTTGCACGAAGAAACTAAAGGTTCTGTTTATATCAATCAGTATTTTAATGAACTAAATATTGAGGCTCATTATAAAAGTACAGGCCCTGAAATTTGGGAGCAAACCGCTGGTAAAATAACACATTTGGTTGCTTGTAGCGGTACAGGAGGAACAATTTCGGGTACAGCACGTTTTTTAAAGGAACAAAATCCAAATATTCAAATTTTAGGAGTTGATGCTTTTGGTTCGGTATTAAAAAAATACCACGAAACGAAAGAGTTTGATAGCGAAGAAATTTATCCTTATAGAATTGAAGGTTTAGGTAAAAACCTTATTCCTACTGCTACTGATTTTGATAGTATTGATGTTTTTATGAAAGTATCTGATGAAGATAGTGCACATGCTGCAAGAGCTTTAGCAAAGTCTGAAGGTATGCTAGTGGGTTATACATCTGGTGCAGCTATGCAAGCCGTTTTTCAATATGCAGAAGAAGGAATGTTTGATGAAAATAGCAATGTGGTTATTATTTTTCCAGACCATGGTTCGCGATATATGAGTAAAATATATAACGACGAATGGATGAACAATCAAGGTTTTTTTGATAGTGTAAACTCTCAGGAAGAATTAAAAATTGAAATTATAAAATAAATTATTCAAAATATATTTTTTACAAAAAAGAGTTGAAATTATTCAGCTCTTTTTTTATAAGGTAAATTAATTGTCATTGTAGTTCCTTTATCTTTTTCACTAGTTATAATTAAAAAGCCATAATGTTTTTTAATTAATTTTCTACAAATAGTTAATCCAAAACCTGTTCCAACTTCTTCATTTGTACCTTTTGATGATATGTTTAGGTTACTTTCAAATAAGTTATTTAATGTATTCTCATCCATTCCAATACCTTTATCAATAATACTTATATTAAGTTCTTCATTTACTATTTCAGCTTTAATATAGACAATGCTATTTCTATAAGAATATTTTATAGCATTTGATACTAAATTTCTTAATACTGTTTCAATAAATAGTACGTCAAAGTTTGTTTCTATATCCAGTTGAGACGAATTAATAAGACTAACCTTTTTTTGAAAACTTGTCGATGTAAAAAATGAAATTACATTGTTTATAATATTGTTTAATGAATGTATTTCTTCAGTTAGCTTTATTTCATAGTTTTCAGACTTAACCCAATTCATTAAACCTTGTAGAAGCTCATTACCGTTATTAGTTGCTTCTCGCATCATTTGAATTAACTCGGGTTTTCGAATTAATTCTTCACTATTTTCATATAAATCTAGTAATTCTGACATTTGTCCAAAAGGAGTTCTTAAATCATATCCAATAATTTTAAACATTTGATCTTTGGATGTATTGGACTTATTTAGGTCTGTATTTATTTCTGTTAATCGTTTGTTTGTTTCTTTCTTTTACTTGCTTACGTAATCTGAAAAAGTTTTTTTGAATGTAAAAACAACCAACTCCAGAACCTGTTATTATTATAAAGTAAAATGCTAAAATACTTATTGGAAAGTTTCCATCCATCAATATATAAGAACCTACTACAAAAATAAAATTTATAACTATGGAATAAAGTATATGTATTGGTTTAACAATAAAAGTGTAAATCGTCAGCAAAAAGTGGACTAATTTAAGTCAAAACTAAGAGAGTATTTTCTAAATCCTTAATTTGAATTATTATGAGAACACCTAAGAAAAAAACAGCAGAGAATTTCATTAAAGACATTCGTAGAAACACAAGAAGAATCTTTAGTTCCGAACAGAAAATCCAGATTGTTATGGAAGCTTTACGAGCGTAAATGTCAGTGGCAGAATTATGTCGAAAGTATTCCATTAATGAATCTCAGTTTTACAAATGGAACAAAGAGTTTTTAGAAGCAGGTAAAAAGCGTTTAGCTGGCGATGTAACAAGAGGAGCTA
>CBFIIG010000131.1:0-4752 GCA_965662615.1 Flavobacterium sp. | reverse complement strand
CTAAAGCTAAGGGTTTCGGGTAAAGGAAATATTAAATTATTCTCATTACCAGAACAAGAATTTCCTTCGGTTTTTGAAGTTTTTGAGCCTAAACATAACGAGAACGTAAAAGTTCCGCTAAGTGGTATGAACGGTTTTACCGAAGACACATATACCTTAATACCGCAATACAAAGGTAAATACACTATAAAGCCAATTACTTTTTCGTATTTCGATTTAAAGCAAAAAACCTATAGAACATTATCGTCTGACTCATTGTTAATAGATGTAACCGAAGGGCCAGAACAAGAAGTAATTGCCGATAAAGGAAACCTTAAAACGGTGGCTAAAACAATTGCTGCTAAATCCTTTTTGGGTCAGTTACAAGTAGCAGATTTGAAACTCAAAAACCCAAAAGATTTTTGGAACTCTAAATTGTATTATCTGTTATTATTGTTTCCGTTATTTTTAATACCGTTAGTGGTGTTTTTAAACCGTCGTAAAGCTGCTTGGGACGTAGATGTAGTAGGTAATAAAAAACGCAAAAACAACCGTTTGGCGAGAAAATACTTGTCGAGCGCTAAAAAGCAAATAGGAAATAAAATTCCGTTTTATTTGGCAATAGAACGAGCATTGCATACCTTTTTAAAGGCAAAATTACAAATAGAAACCACCGATATGGACAAAGAAAATATTGCTGAAATTTTAAGCAGTAAAAACGTTGAGGAGGAAACAAACACTAGTTTTATCGCATTAATGGAACAATGCGAATTGGCTCGCTACGCCCCAGATGTAGAGGGTGAAATGAAAAAACAATACCAACAGGCTTTAAATGTAATAACCGATTTAAATCAACAAATAAAAAGCTAAAATGCGAACACTACTTTTATTTCTTTTTTTAAGTTTTGGCTCACTTTATGCAAATGAGCAAAATTTGGGTTATTCTCCTTTTGAAGAAGCAAATGTGTTATACAAACAAGAAAAATACAAGGACGCTTTAGAAAGGTACTCGTACATTTATACGGATATGAAAAAGCAATCGGCGCCCTTATTTTATAACATAGCCAATTGCCATTACAAATTACAAAACAATGCGCAGGCAATATATTTTTATAAAAAAGCACTTTGGCTTAATCCGCTATTAAAAGCAGCAGAAACCAACCTTTATTTGGCTCAAAAACGCACTATAGATCACTTTAAGGACAAAAAATCAGTTGGTTTTGTAGCAACAATGAATTCTTTTTCTTTTAAAATGCATTATGACCAATGGGCTTGGTTAAGTGTTGGTTTTTCGGCGCTATTATTTATTTGTTTTTTAGTTTATTATTTTGCTACTAATTCACTTGTAAAAAGGTCGTTTTTTAGTTTACAATTTGTTACAGCATTAGCTATTGCTATATGTATAGTGGCTGTTTTATGGCAAAAAGACAAGTTAAATAATAATAAAACGGCTGTGGTTTTTGCAACAGAAACTGCAGTAAGAGCCGAAGCGAATAGTACAAGTAAATCCACTACAGAATTACACGAAGGCAGTGTGGTTTATATAGAAAAAATAGCTGGTGAATGGTCACTTGTAAATTGGGATATCAACCAAAAAGGTTGGGTTTTATCTAAAACAATTAAAGCGGTTGTGGAAGATTAATCCAACTTATCTGTTAATTTTTTAAATACTTTTTTAGGGTCTTTGTTTTCGTATAAAATAGAGTAAACCGCATCTATAATAGGTGTTTTTGCACCTTGATTTTGGTTTAATTTATATGCACTTTTTGCCGCATAATACCCTTCGGCAACCATGCTCATTTCTAGCATAGCACTTTTTACCGTATAGCCTTTACCAATCATGTTTCCAAACATTCGGTTACGAGAAAAAACAGAATAGCCCGTTACTAATAAATCGCCCAGATAAGCCGAATTATTAATGTTTCGTTTCATACGATGTACTTGCTTTATAAAGCGTTTCATTTCACGTATTCCGTTACTCATAAGTACCGCCTGAAAGTTGTCGCCATAACCTAAACCATGAGCTATACCTGCGGCTATAGAATAAATATTTTTTAAAACGGCTGCATATTCGGTACCAATTATATCATCTGATGTTTTGGCTTTTATATATGTACAACTTAGGTTTTTAGCCACTATTTTGGCTTTTTCAACATCACTACAAGCAATGGTTAAATAAGAAAGACGTTCCAGCGCCACTTCTTCGGCATGGCAAGGGCCTGTTAAAACACCAATATTATCGTAAGGTATGTTGTATTGATTGTGAAAATGTTCGCCTACAATTAAACTCGTTTCGGGAACAATACCTTTTATGGCCGAAAAAACAACCTTATCGTTTAATGAAACGGTTAGCTTTTCTAGTTCGGCACTTAAAAAAGCAGATGGAATAGCAAAAATAATATAATCTGCGGCGGCTACAGCTTCGTTTATATTATTGGTTAGCTGCAATTGATCTATGTCAAACTCAACAGAACTAAGGTAATTGGGGTTGTGAAACTGTTCTGTAATATGCTCTATAGCACTTGTATTACGCATAAACCAAGCTATTTTAGATTGGTTTTCGCATAACATTTTAACTATTGCAGTTGCCCAGCTTCCTCCACCAATTACAGCAAATTTAATATCCGTTTTCATTAAAAAATGTTTTTTTAGAACTCCAAAAATACTCTTTTTAAAGGGATATACAAAAAGCAACAATCTATTGTGTTTTAAAAAATGGCATACAAATTGAATATATACTATTATAATCTTTAAAATTAGTAGTTATGAAAGCAAAATATCTTTATTTAGTATCACTTTTAAGTGTTTTTTTGTTCTCGTCTTGTACAGTAGAAAACTACTATGACGATCCTAATTACTTAGGTCCAAATGGAATTTCTTTACCCCAATTAATGGAAGGTTACGACTTGTGGTATATAGATTATAATGCAACAACAGGTAGTGGCGATGTGCCGTTTTTATCTCGTGCGTTTACCGTTTCTTTTACAAACGGAACACTTTATGCCAATAACAACTTAGCGGGTTTTGGTGTTACGGGTAATGGTTTGGGCATACCGGTTGGGTACTATAATTATGCTTCAAACAGTATAGTTGTTAACCATAATGTATATGGCACATATCAATTAGCGGTAACGCAAGTAAGTGCAAACGAAATAAGAGTATATAACGCTTATGAAAATGTAAGTTATTCCCTTTTGGGCTACCAACGCAACCAATTTGATTATGATTTTGTGTTTTTTGATAACCTAACGTATTTTTTACAGGAATATACTGTTTGGGAAAAAGTATTTACCAGTAATGCAGGAGTACCTAATTTTTTTGACCAAGAAAACTACTTGCGATTTTTACCCAATAACCAAATGTTTCAATCTTCGGTTGATGTAAATATCGGCAATATAAATAATATTTTTTGGGACTTTCAGGGGAATTATACCGTACAGCACTTGAATGGCAACAATACGGTTAAACGTTTAAATTTACAATATGCAAATGGCGAAGTGGAGCAGTTTAATTTAAGTGTTTTAAACGATTCTCGCATTCGGTTGTTTCATTTAGCATCTGGTACTACTTACGATTTTCAGGGTCTGGGTTTTATACAATACCTTAGAACGCAAGCCAAACGAATTAAAGAGTAAGTTTATAAACAAAAAGAAGTCGCAGATTAAATGCGACTTCTTTTTAAGTTTTATATGTTAAAATGAATTAAGCACTCATTTCAACTATTTTTTTAACTAAATCAGGTGTAATGTTTTGTTTTTCGCCTATTGCTAACCAACCTCGTTCTTTAAAGCGTTCTACTACAACAGCAGGCGTGTCTAAAGGTTCTTCTACACATTCGCTTATGGTGGTTGGCATGCCCATTTGCTTTAAAAAAGCAACTGTTTTTTCTATACCAGCAGTCGCATTATCTTCTAAAGTGCCTTCGGTTATATTCCAAACACGAGTAGCGTATTGAGCTAGTTTTTCTTTCTTGGTTTCAAACATAGTTCGGTACACGTTAGGACCAATTATTGCTAATGTACGTGCGTGGTCTATTTCGTAAAGTGCTGTAAGTTCGTGTCCAATCATGTGCGTAGCCCAGTCAGACGGAACACCTTTTTGAATTAAACCATTAAGTGCCATAGTACAGCACCACATAAAATTAGAAGCTAGTTTATAATCGGTTGGATTTTCTACAACACTTGGTCCAATTTCTATAAGCGTTTGCAAAATGCTTTCGGCAATGCGGTCTTGTAAAAGAGCGTCGTGTGGGTAGGTAATGTATTGCTCTAAAACATGCGTAAAAGCATCAACAACTCCGTTTTGTAGTTGTCTCAGCGGCAAAGAAGCAATAACGGTTGGGTCGCAAATAGAAAACTTTGGAAACAAAGCACTTCCACCTAAAGTCAATTTTTCTTGCGTTGCACCAATAGTTACTACAGCTCCAGAGTTCATCTCAGAACCTGTTGCAGGTAAGGTTAAAACTGTTCCAAATGGAATGGTTTTACTACTGTCTTTAAATAAAATGCGTTTTCTTAAAATTTCAATGGCATCGCCTTCAAAGTTGGTTGCTCCCGAAATAAATTTCACACCATCTATTACACTACCTCCACCAACAGCAAGTATAAAGGTGATGTTTTCTTTTTTAATAATTTCAACCGCTTTCATAAGGGTTTCAAAACGTGGGTTGGGCTCTATACCACCAAATTCTATAACCGTAAAACCTTTTAAAGCTTCTATTACTTGCGCGTGAATGCCATTTTTAAAAATACTACCGCCACCATAAGCAATTAA
>CBFIIG010000130.1:0-4800 GCA_965662615.1 Flavobacterium sp. | reverse complement strand
TAGAAACATCTGTGCCTACTAAATTTCCTTTTAAACAAGGATATGGTATTTATTCTAAATTTATTTTGCCAACTATTGGTAAACTTTTTTCTAAAGACAAAGTGGCGTATCAATATTTGTCAGATTCGGCAAATAAATTCCCTTTTGGACAAGAGTTAAACAATATTTTACAAGAAACTGGGTTTATAGATGTATCGCACGAGCCTCAAACGTTTGGCGTAGCAACTATTTACAAAGCATCAAAAAAATAAAATGAAAAAAATAATAGTACTGGTTTTATTTTCCCAAATAGCATTTGCTCAATTTAATATTTTTGGGAAAAAGCCAATTATAAATAAAGAAAATTTCGACAAGCAAAAATGGCATTACGGCTATTATTTGGGGTTTAATTCTCTCGATTTTAAAACAGGTTATAAAACCGTAACGCCCGAAGAAATTTCTATAGAAACAACAACAGGTTTTAATGTGGGTATTGTTGGAAATTTAAGACTTACAGATCATTTAGATTTGCGTTTTGAGCCAGGTTTGTACATTACGCAACGCAACCTTAATTACCCTGGTTTTATTGAAGAGAGAGATGCACTTCGTGAAGTAAAATCAACCTACATTTTTTTTCCATTATTGGTTAAATTTTCAGCAACTAGAGTAGGTAATATAAAGCCTTATTTAGTTGGAGGTGTTTCTAGAGCATTAAATTTAAGTAGTAATTTTGATGCTGCAGACGACAATCAAAATCAGGTTTTTAGAATGAACAAATGGACTAATTTTTACGAAGTAGGTTTTGGAATCGATTTGTACCTGGAGTATTTTAAATTCTCACCATCAATTCGTGGTGTTTTTAGTTTAAATGACGAACTTATACAAGATAATAATCCGGGAAGTCCGTGGACCAGTAATATAGATACATTTACTACACGTGGTGTGTTTGTAAACTTTACGTTTCACTAAAAAGTTTCACTTCGTTTAAATTCATTTAAAACAATTGCAGCAGCAGTTGCTACATTTAAACTTTCGGTTTTTTTGCCCTCGCCAAATTGTGGAATTGCAATTTTATGGCTTACTTTTTCTTCTGTATTTTTACTTATACCGTTGGCTTCGTTGCCCATTATTATTAAACCTTCATTTGGTAAAACAGAAGAGTAAATATTTTCTCCGTACATAAAAGTACCGTAAATAGGTTTTTTATATTCCGAAATAAATTCTGCTAAATCTAAATAAACTACTTGTACACGCGCCAAAGATCCCATGGTAGACATCACTACTTTTGGGTTGTAGACATCTACAGTGTCTTTACTACAAAACAATGTTTTAATGCCAAACCAATCACATAGCCTAATAATTGTTCCTAAATTCCCGGGGTCTCTTACATCGTCTAATGCCAAAAGTAAACCATCGGTGGCAAAGGTTGTTTTTTGTGGTATTTTAAAAACCGCTAAACAAGTACTTGCTGTGGTTAAAGCCGATATTTTTTTTATTTCTGATGCAGAAACAATTGTTCTTAACTCTTTTAAATGGGTAAAATCATTTTCTTGAGTTGTGTATATCTTTGTCAATTCAAACGAAGAGGCAATTAATTCTTCTACTCCTTTTTTGCCTTCCACAAAAAAAAGTTGTTCCTCTTTTCGGTATTTTTTTTGATGAAGACTACTTATAAGCTTAATTTGATTTTTACTTAGCATAAAAATTGTATTTTTGACTACTTTTAAAATGAATGTGATACATAAAGCATCAAAAATAACACTATTATTTGTAATGGTAAGCATATTAACTGCTTGTTCCGTTTCAAAACAAATTCCAGATGGCGAATACTGGTTAAAAGAATCGCGTATTGTTACCAACCAAAAGGAGGAAAGCGACGAGTTTATTAACAACTTACTGCTTCAAAAACCAAATGCAACCGTTTTGGGTTATCCTTTTAGAGCCGCATTTTATAATATTTACAAACCCAACAGAGATAGTATTTATAACCTTTGGCTCGATAAAAAACCAAACAGAAGAGCCCGTTTAGAAAAATTGCTTTCGGCTAAACAAGTAAACCGACTGGGTAAATCTTTTTTTGTAGCAGGTTTAAATAATTTATATAAAAAAATTGGCGAACCGCCCATTATTTTCAATAAAGTAAAAACAAATATAAGTCAAGACAAATTAAAAGAGCATTATAAAAATTTAGGCTTTTTAGATGTTTCTGTTTCTACAGTTTTGGATTCTATAAATTCCAAAAAAATAGCGGTAACGTATGTTGTAGATACCAATAAAGGTTTTATAATAAAGTCAATACAATCTGAAATTAACAATCAGGTTTTAGATAGTTTATACCAAACCAGTTTACCAAATACGGTATTAAAAACGAACGAGGTTTTTAATACAAATACCTTATCTGAAGAGCGAACACGAGTGGCTCAATACATGATAAATAATGGTGTTTTAGACTTTCAAGAGAATTTTATAAAATACGATGCCATTTATAAAGACAGCTTAAAAACAGTAGATTTAATTTTTAAAATTGCAGAAAGAAACCAACAAGACGCCACATTAAAACCATTTGAACAATATACAATTAGTAAGGTAAATATATTTACGCAAAACCTTAGCGATAAAGAAAAAACAACAGATATTGTTACATATAACGACTATACTATTTACAGTGATGGTAAGCTAAATTACAGGCCAAAAGCGTTAACAGATGCTATTTTAATAGAAAAAGGGCAATTATATAGCAATAAGAATAAAACGCTAACATCTAAAGCTTTATCTAATTTAAACACCTTTAATTTACCTACAATAGAATATGTTAAAGACACAGAAGATCCTTTAGGGAACTCATTAATAACTAATATTATTTTAGTTCCCGAAGAAACCAAAAAATTTGATACTAGTGTAGACTTAACCTATTCTAATATTCAAGATTTTGGTATATCGGGAAATGCGTCTTTAACCTATAAAAATTTATTTAAAGGTGCAGAAACCTTGCGAATTGCCGTTAGAGGAAATGTGGGTTCTAGCGCCGATGTGGCAAACCCAAGAGATGTTTTTTTTAACCTTTATGAGTATGGTGCCGATTTAAAATTGGTATTTCCTCGAATATGGTTTCCCATAAAAACACAAAAATTTATTAAAAAAGAAATGCAAAGCTCAACCGCTTTTAATTTAGCCTTTACAAGTCAAACCAATATTGGTTTAGATAAAGAAAACGTAAGTGCCGGATTGACTTACCAATGGGCTCCTTCTAAAGAAAATAATTTTAGAGTGGATTTATTAAACGTTCAGTATGTTAGAAATTTAAATACAGCCAATTATTTTACCGTCTATCAATCGTCTTACGATAGATTAAACAATTTGGCAAGTACTTATAACTCTAATGTAAATTATTTAAACGAAAACGGAGATTTAACAAGTGCGGGAGCTGTCGCTTTTATAAATGATGTTGTAAACGGAAACACAACATTGGTAACAGGTAGCACAGATTATTCTTCTGTAAGAAGTATTGGTGAAAGAAGACTTCGATTAATAGAAGATAACTTAATTGCTTCTTCTGCAATTACCTTTAATAAAAGCACCAAAAAAGTGTTAACAGACAACGACTACTATTCTATAAAAGCAAAAGTAGAATCGGCAGGTAATTTAGCGAGTTTAATTTCTAATAATAATTCGGAGCGTTATACCGATACGGGAGAGCAAACATTATTTGGTGTTGCTTATGCTCAGTATTTTAAAACCGAATTCGAATACATAAAACATTGGGATTTAGGTTATAAAAATGTAGTTGCAGTTAGAGCATTTTCGGGTATGGCTTTGCCATACGGAAACGCCAAATCAATTCCGTTTTTACGCAGTTATTTTGCAGGTGGAACAAATGACAACAGAGGTTGGTTGGCTTATGCTTTAGGCCCAGGTAGAAGTGGAGGAATTAACGATTTTAACGAAGCCAATTTTAAACTTTCGTTTAATGCCGAATACCGATTTAAAATGTTTGGCTCACTACATGGTGCTTTATTTGCAGATGCTGGTAATATTTGGAACATTTGGGATAATGTAGAAGATGAAGATTATATTTTTAGTTCGCTTACTTCTTTAAAAGATATTGGAGTGGGTGCTGGTTACGGATTAAGATACGATTTTAATTACTTTGTATTTAGAATAGACATGGGATATAAAGCTTATAATCCTGCATATATAGAAGGAGAAAGATGGTTAAAAGATGTGAAATTTTCTAAAACCGTATTTAATTTTGGAATAAATTACCCATTCTAAAGATAGAATTATTATTTTTGCCATATAACTAAACCAATTACAACATGAATCACAACATTAAACCAGGAGTTGCAACAGGCGATCAGGTACAAGAAATTTTTAACTATGCAAAGGCAAAAGGATTTGCTTTACCAGCAATAAACGTAACCGGTAACAATACTGTTAATGGTGTAATGGAAACAGCTGCAAAATTAAATGCACCTGTAATTATTCAATTTTCTAATGGTGGTGCTCAATTTAATGCAGGAAAAGGTTTGTCAAATGCAGAAGAGCAATCGGCTATTTTAGGAGCTGTTGCAGGAGCAAAACACATTCACTTATTAGCAGAAGCTTATGGCGCAACGGTTATTTTACATACTGACCACTGTGCAAAAAAATTATTACCTTGGATTGATGGTTTATTAGACGCATCTGAAAAGCATTTTGCAGAAACAGGAAAAACATTATACATCTCTCATATGATTGATTTATCTGAAGAGCCAATAGAAGAAAATATAGAAATTTGTAAAACTTACCTAGCTCGTATGAGTAAAATGGGTATGACTTTAG
>CBFIIG010000129.1:0-4811 GCA_965662615.1 Flavobacterium sp. | reverse complement strand
ATTATATCGTTCGCAGTTAAATCAGAATTTTGAGAGTTTAACAAATGTAAAAAGAGAAGGTTTTGGAACTATAATTGATTTTTATGACCCAGCAGATGTACAAAAATTTACAGACATAGAAACATTAAGCAAAGTGTTTACAGAAGGATCTTTGCAACATGAATTGCGTTTTGTAGAAGTGCCTTTAGAAGTAAATTATCTTTTGTTAGACAAAAAATTTAAAATAGATATAATAGGTGGTTTTAGTACGTTTTTCTTAAATCAGAATAACATTTATTTGCAAAGCAATGGCGGTCAAATGCGAATTGGTGAAGCAAATAATGTAAACAATACTCACTTTAGCAGCAATATTGGTTTGGGGATTAGATACCGTTTTTTCAATGGCTTTCAGGCCAATCTACAACCCATGTTTAAACAACAAATCAATACTTTTAATTCAAATACTGGAGGTAAAGACCCAAGTTTCTTGGGTTTTTACACTGGTTTTAGTTACCTTTTTTAAAGGTACAGTTTTTAGTTAAGTTTGTTTTGCTTTCGGTTAAAGGGCAAAACGCATAAAGCTCCTCGCCAGGGAGCTTTATTTTTTTATATCACTTTCTAAATCGTTTAAAAGTAATTTATATACTTTATTTTTAATTTGGTTTTTATCTTCTATAGTTAAACCTTGAGTGGGTATAAAAGGGTGAATTTTAACCCTCATTTTCCCAATGGATCCACTAAAAAAGGTAAACGAAAAACGCTCTTTATTGTCAAAAAACGTCATTGGTACAATAGGTATTTGATGTTCTATTGCAAGTCTAAAAGCACCATCTTTAAAAGTATCTAAAACAATAGATTCATCGTCTGGAACGCCGCCTTCTGGAAAAATACAAATGCTAAGTCCTTGTTTAATTTTTTTTTCGGCTTGTGCAAAAACGGCAAATCTACTTTTACTACTTGCTCTGTCCACTAAAATACAACAACGTTTATAAAAATAGCCAAACACAGGAAACTTTGCCAGTTCTGCTTTACCCACAAATACAAACGGATTATTAGGCACAATTGCCAGCATTAGCATCACATCGGTCATAGAAGTATGGTTAGAAACCAACATATAACTCTTGTTTTTTTCAAAATGTTCCAGTTGTTCTACTTTAGAATAAAAACCCATACCTACTAAAATAATTTTTGCCCAAATACGAGCTATTTTAAAAAAGTATGGATACCAATTATCTTTTAATAATAAAAGTATTAGCAACGGTGCAAAAACCAATATTGGCAGCAAAATTAAAATGTAAAACCAAATGCGCCAAAGCGTCCAAAAAATATATTTTATAATCATAGGATCAAGTAAAAATCAAATTTACAAATAATACGATAGCTTTTACCCTCTCTTTTTTATAGAGTGATATAAATATCTTATTTTTGTAGAATAAACAGCAACAAATGGCAAAGATTTTAACAGGAGTTCAAAGTACAGGAACACCTCATTTAGGTAATATTTTAGGAGCAATTATGCCAGCAATAGAAATGGCAAACGACCCAAAAAACCAGTCGTTTTTATTTATTGCCGACTTGCATTCTATTACGCAAATAAAAGATGGAGCAACACTTAGTGAAAATACATTAAGTACTGCTGCTGCTTGGTTGGCGTGTGGTTTAGATGTAAATAAAGTTGTTTTTTACCGTCAGTCAGATGTGCCACAAACGGCAGAATTGTCTTGGTATTTGAGCTGTTTTTTTCCGTTTCAGCGATTAACTCTAGCGCATTCTTTTAAAGACAAAGCAGGTCATTTAGAAGATGTAAATGCTGGTTTGTTTAGTTACCCAATGCTTATGGCTGCAGACATACTTTTGTACGATGCAGAGATAGTTCCAGTAGGTAAAGATCAATTGCAACATTTAGAAATAACCAGAGATGTTGCTGCACGTTTTAATCATCAAATGGGCGAAACTTTTGTTTTACCTCAAGCAAAAATAGGTGAGGACACCCAAATTATTCCCGGTTTAGACGGTAATAAAATGAGCAAATCGAGAAATAATGTGATTAATATTTTCTTAAACGATAAGCAGTTAAGAAAACAAATTATGAGTATTGAAACAGATAGTACTCCTTTAGAAGAACCTAAAAACCCAGATACATGTAATGCTTTTGCTATTTATAAATTAGTAGCTAACGAGGAGCAAATAGCTCAAATGCGAAAAAATTATGAAGGTGGAAATTACGGTTATGGTCACGCAAAACAAGAACTTTTCGAGCGTATTGTTGAGCAGTTTGCTACAACCAGAGAAAAGTACAATTACTTTATAGAAAACCCAAGCGAAGTGGAACAGCAACTTAAAGTAGGCGCTTTAAAGGCTGCCGAAGTTGCTAACGAAGTTTTAGGCAGAGTGCGCGAAAAACTTGGCTTTGTAAAAAAATAAAATTATATATTAGCTAAACAAAGAGCTAATAAAATAACAACTGCGATTAAACGTTTCATTGTGTGTGTTTTAAATTGAGGGACAAAAATACACACACCGTTACAACACAAAAAGCAAATTCCATAAAGTGCAGATTTTAAGGACAAAATGCATTTAATTATAATAACAACACTTGAAAATTAATAAACATGAAATACCATCAAATAGCTTCGGACTTATTTATTAAGAATAGAAAAAAATTTACAGCAGCTATGCAACCCAATAGTGTTGCTGTTTTTAATTCAAATGACATTTACCCTGTAAGCGCAGACAGCACTTTGCCTTTTGCACAACACCGAGATATTTTTTATTTAAGTGGTGTAGATCAAGAAGAGAGTATTTTATTGCTTTTTCCAGATGCGCCTTATGCACATCAAAAAGAAATTTTATTTTTAAAGGAAACCAATGAGCATATAGCGGTTTGGGAAGGTGAAAAATTAACAAAAGAACGTGCTTTTGAAGTTTCGGGGATTAAAAATGTAATTTGGTTACAAGATTTTGACAAAACTTTAAAGGAGTTAATGTCTTACGCCGAAACTATTTATATAAATACCAACGAACATTATAGAGCCAATATAGAAACAGAAACTAGAGAGGCGCGTTTTGTTAAGAAATGGAAAGCGGATTATCCGGCACATAGAGTAGCAAAATCTAATCCTATTTTACAACGTATTCGCTCGGTTAAAGAACAAGAAGAACTGGATCTTATTCAACAAGCTTGTGATATAACTGAGAAAGGTTTTAAACGTATTCTTTCGTTTGTTAAGCCAAACGTAATGGAGTATGAAATAGAAGCCGAGTTTGCGCATGAATTTTTAAGAAACCGATCTAAAGGTTTTGCCTATACGCCTATAATTGCATCGGGTAATAATGCCAATGTTTTGCATTATATAGAAAACAATCAGGAGTGTAAAGCAGGCGATTTAATTTTACTAGATGTTGGTGCAGAATACGCTAATTATTCTAGCGATATGAGTCGTACAATACCCGTTTCTGGAAAATATACAGCACGTCAAAAACAGGTTTATAATGCCGTTTTAAAGGTTAAAAACGAATCTACAAAATTACTTACACCAGGTACTTTATGGAAAGAGTATCATGTTGAGGTTGGTAAATTAATGACTTCGGAACTTTTAGGTTTAGGTCTTTTAGACAAAGCCGATGTGCAAAACGAAAACCCAGATTGGCCAGCGTATAAAAAATATTTTATGCACGGCACATCTCACCATATGGGGCTAGATACTCACGATTATGGTTTGTTGCACGAACCTATGCAGGCAAATATGGTTTTTACTGTAGAGCCAGGAATATATATACCGCAAGAAGGTTTTGGTATTAGATTAGAAGACGATGTGGTCATTCAAGCCAATGGCGAGCCATTTAATCTTATGAGAAACATACCAATAGAAGCCGACGAGATAGAAAGTTTAATGAACAAATAAAAGTACATTTACTAAAATTGACGCTTCAGCATAAAAACAGCACCATCGCTTTTACCCAAAAAGGTAAAGGCGATGCTATTATATTATTACACGGGTTTTTAGAAAACCAAAGCATGTGGCAGCCTTTTATGGAAACACTTGCTCAATCACATCACGTTATTACAATTGATCTTTTAGGGCATGGAAAAACAGCTCCAATTGGTTATGTGCACACAATGAAGCAAATGGCAACAGCGGTTGAGGCCGTTTTAATTCAGTTGGATATAAAGAAAGCTCATTTTGCAGGTCATTCCATGGGTGGCTATGTAGCCTTGGCATATGCCAAAATGTTCCCAAAAAAAGTACTGTCTTTAGCTTTAATAAATTCCACACCTGTTGCCGATTCACAAGAGCGAAAGGAAAATAGAGATAGGGCTATAAAAGCAGTGAAAACGCACCATAAAAATGCAATTAGTATGTCTATTGCAAATCTTTTTACTCCCGAAAACCGATTGCTGTTAGATGATGAAATAATGGCTTTAAAACAAGAAGCATTTAATACGCCTTTACAAGGTATTATTGCGGCACAAGAAGGCATGAAGTTGCGTACTGATTTTACGGAATTTTTTAAAACCATAAAATATCCTAAATTAATTGTTTTAGGCAAAAAAGACCCTGTTTTAAATTTTGATGAAACCAGTAAAGCGACACATCACAAAAGCATTTTACAACATTTTTTTGAAGACGGGCACATGAGTCCAATGGAAAATAAGGTTGAATTAATTGAGGTTTTAAAGGAATTTTATAATAAATAAATTTACCTTATTAATTGGGCATGAGGGGTAGCAGCGGCATCCTTTTGTGAAGCGGAGCGGAACAAAAGATATAGCGGATAACCCGACCCGAAGGGGCATGCAAAAAAAAACACCCCAATTGGAGTGTTTTTTA
>CBFIIG010000128.1:0-4830 GCA_965662615.1 Flavobacterium sp. | reverse complement strand
TGAAATGGAAACACCTGTTGGTAAAGTTGAAGTTGATACTTTAGAATACCAAATGGCATTACCCGATGGGACACTTTTAGGCAATGGGTTTTCCGATCTAAAAGAAAGTAAATTATGGTACCAACAAAATTATATTTTTAGAAAAAAAGGGACGTACACCCTTAAAATAGTTCAAGCCTTACGTGAAAACGGAACGGTAGCCCCACTACCCAAATTAAAAGGAATAACCGAAGTTGGTTTTAGAATTGAAAAAACAAAATAATGGCAAAAAGTACACCAAAAAAAACAACTCAAGGTAACTCAAATTACATTAAACTCTTCTGGAAAATTTTTCTTGGAGGAGCTTTACTCATAGCATTACTTTTCTTTTTAGCATCAATTGGAGCGTTTGGAAAAATGCCAACTTTTGAAGAACTAGAAAATCCTGACTCAAATATAGCTACAGAAATTATTTCTGCTGACGGAAAAGTTATTGGTAAATTTTACAAACAAAACAGGGTGCCTATTAAATTTAACGACTTACCAGACCACTTGGTAAATGCGCTTATTGCTACAGAAGACGAGCGTTATTTTGAGCATTCAGGTATTGATGCAAGAGGAACTATTAGAGCGTTTGCTAAATTTGGAACAGATGGTGGTGCAAGTACTATAACACAACAATTAGCTAAATTACTTTTTAATGGCGAAGGATCTAAAAATATAGCTTTAAGAGTGATTCAAAAACTTAAAGAATGGATAATTGCGGTTCGTTTAGAGCGTCAATATACCAAAAAAGAGATAATTGCATTGTATTTAAATCAAGTAGATTTTGTAAACGGAGCAGTAGGAATAAGTTCTGCCGCTAGAATTTACTTTAACAAAACACCCAAAGAATTAAACATTCAAGAATCGGCTCTTTTAGTAGGAATGCTTAAAAACCCATCTTTATACAATCCAAATCGTAAGGAGCAAAGTAGAAAACTACGTGTTTTTTACAGAAGAAATACGGTTTTAGGGCAAATGAAAAAAAATAATTTCATTACCGAAGCCGAAGAAAAAAAATATGAAAAAGATTCTATTGTTTTAGATTTTAAACCCGAAAGTCATAATGCTGGTATTGCAACTTATTTTAGAGAATACTTAAGAGAGTACATGAAAAAATGGGTGAAAGAAAACCCAAAAGCTGATGGTTCTGAATACAATATTTATAGCGATGGTTTAAAGATATATACCACTATAGATTCGCGCATGCAACAATATGCAGAAGAGGCAGTTGAGCAACATTTAACCAATTTACAAAAATTGTTTTTTGAAAGAGAAAAAAGGAATAAAAATGCTCCATTTCATAACATTACAAAAGAGCAAACCAACGGTATTTTAAACAGAGCAATGAAAAGCTCTGAGCGTTGGAGATTAATGAAAAGCGAGGGAAAAACAACCGATGAAATTTTAGCTTCTTTTGATAAAAAAGCAAGCATGAAAGTGTTTACATGGAAAGGAGAACGCGACACTATAATGACACCTAAAGATTCCATTTTATACTACAAGCATTTTTTACAAACAGGTTTAGTTGCTATGGAACCTCAAACAGGACATATTAAAGCTTGGGTTGGTGGAATTAACCAAAAATATTTTCAGTATGACCACGCTGGTATAGGAGCAAGACAAGTGGGTTCTACATTTAAACCCTTTGTATATGCTACTGCTATAGAACAATTAGGCATGTCTCCTTGTGATTCAATATTCGATTCACCTCACACAATTCCAAGAGGAAAATGGGGAAATGCACAATCATGGACACCTAAAAACTCAGGTGGAGGCTACAGAGGTTTAACCAACCTAAAAGTAGGTTTAGCTAACTCCATCAACACTATTTCGGCAAAATTAATGGACAGAGTTGGGCCAAAAGCAGTAGTTGATATGGCACATAATTTAGGAATTACAACAGAAATCCCTAAGCAACCAGCTATAGCACTAGGTGCAGTAGAAATAACCGTAAAAGAAATGGTAGGTGCATACAGTACTTTTGCAAACAAAGGAGTGTATATAGAGCCTTCATTTGTAACTAAAATAACGGATAAAAACGGTGTGATTTTAGATCAAATTATACCCGAAAGCAGAGATATTGTAAACCAAGACGTAGCTTATGCCGTTGTTAAACTTATGGAAGGTGTTACACAAGACGGTTCTGGAAAAAGATTAAGAACAGGAAACGTAAACGGAATAACTTCATATAGTTACAAACATGCCAACGATATTGCAGGTAAAACAGGAACAACACAAAACAACTCCGACGGTTGGTTTATGGGTATGGTTCCTAATTTAACAACTGGTGTTTGGGTTGGTAACGAAGATAGAGCGGCACATTTTAGCAGCACACTTTACGGACAAGGAGCAGCAATGGCATTACCTATTTGGGGAATATTTATGGATAAGTGTTATAAAGACACAACGCTGTCTGTTTCTAAAGAAGCTTTTGAAAGACCCGAAGAAATGACCATAAAAGTAGATTGCTGGAAAAATACAACAGTCATTGATTCTACTCGTATAGACGAACCAATGTTAGATGAATTTGAATATTAAAAACAGTAAAAATGATAAATAGAACAGTAAAAAACGTAACAGAAGCCTTAGAAGGATTAAAGGACGAAATGACTATTATGCTAGGTGGTTTTGGGTTAAGTGGAATACCCGAAAACAGCATCGCAAAAATGGTTGAACTGAACTTACAAGGAATAACTTGCATATCAAACAATGCAGGTGTAGATGATTTTGGACTGGGATTATTATTGCAAAAAAAACAGATTAAAAAAATGATTTCTTCTTATGTAGGAGAAAATGCAGAATTTGAAAGACAAATGTTAAGTGGTGAATTAGACGTAGAACTTACACCACAAGGTACATTGGCAGAAAAATGCCGTGCTGCACAAGCGGGTATTCCTGCTTTTTACACTCCCGCAGGTTACGGAACAGAAGTTGCCGAAGGTAAAGAAACCAGAGAATACAATGGAAAAATGCATATTTTAGAAGAAGCTTATAAAGCCGATTTTGCCATTGTAAAAGCTTGGAAAGGTGACGAAGCAGGAAACCTTATTTTTAAAGGAACTGCTCGTAACTTTAACGCATGTATGGCTGGTGCTGCAAAGATAACCATTGCCGAAGTAGAAGAACTAGTACCCGCAGGTAGTTTAGACCCCAACGAAATTCATATACCAGGCATAATGGTAAACCGAATTTTTAAAGGCGAAAAATTTGAAAAACGAATTGAGCAACGTACAGTTCGTACTAAAAACTAACCACCTAAAACAAGCAAGATGTTAACAAAACAAGATATAGCAAAACGAATTGCAAAGGAAGTAAAAGACGGATATTATGTAAACCTCGGTATTGGAATTCCGACCTTAGTAGCCAACTTTGTTAGAAACGATATTTCGGTTGAGTTTCAAAGTGAGAATGGCGTATTAGGCATGGGACCTTTTCCGTTTGAAGGAGAAGAAGACGCCGATATAATAAACGCAGGAAAACAAACCATTACAACATTACCAGGAGCAAGTTTTTTCGACTCGGCTTTTAGTTTTGGAATGATACGTTCGCAAAAAGTAGATTTAACCATTTTAGGTGCCATGGAAGTTGCCGAAAACGGCGATATTGCCAACTGGAAAATACCGGGTAAAATGGTTAAAGGAATGGGTGGTGCAATGGACTTGGTAGCTTCGGCAGAAAATATAATTGTAGCTATGATGCATGTAAACCGTGCAGGAGAAAGTAAATTACTTAAACGCTGTTCTTTACCCTTAACTGGTGTTGGTTGCGTTAAAAAAATAGTTACCGAAATGGCTGTTTTAGAAGTTACTAAAAACGGATTTAAACTTTTGGAAAGAGCACCTGGTGTTAGCGAAGATGATATTAAAAAGGCAACCGAAGGTACATTAATTATAGAAGGTGATATACCAGAAATGGTGTTGGACTAAGACACTAAATTTAATCTCATGGAGCTATTATCTAGCATATTATATTACCCAGTAGGATTTTTATATTTATGGATTAGATACCGAAATAAAGAAAAAATTAAAAAGGTTTTAAAAGAAAAATACAATAACAGCTATTACGAAGCTGGTTTTTTATCAGTAGGTAAAGTTTTTGGAGCTGTATTTTTATCACTAATTATTCTTGTACTTATTACAGTTTTAACTCTAATAGTATTAGATTGGTTGAAATAGTTTTATTGAAATTAAAAAACTACCAAAAACGCCAAAAAATCAACTGTGTACTAACTCCTAAAGTCAGTCCTAAAAACAACTCAAAGTAGGTATGCGATTTTAAATACAGCCTAGAGCTAGCTAATAAGCCCGTACATAGAATAAGAAAAGAGATTCCGTTTAAAAACGAAATAGTATAGAAGTTACTCAAGCCTATTACAAAAGTTACCAAGGCACTCATTCCCATAAGGTGTAAACTGGCTTTTACTTTAAAAATAAGCAGTAAATAGGCGCCTAATGCACATAATAAGCCACCACTAAAAAACAAGTACAACACACGATGTTCTTGGTGTGAAATACCAAATTGCAACAAAATATAAAACAATATTATTTGTATTAAAATGGGGATTTGCCTTTGTTTTAAAGTTGCTTCGGTGAACGACTCTTGTTTGCCTAATGTTTTTAATAAAAAAAACAATGAGAGCGGAACAAAAAGCAATAAAATTGCCGTTTGAATTAGCAAAACAATAGTTTGATTTTTAGAAAAAGCTACAAACGAGTTGGCAAATAAAACATAAAAAAGCACACCGTAAAAGCCCGTAAATAAAGGATGAAAAACATACGAAAAAGCAGGTAATATTTTTTTAAAGTC
>CBFIIG010000127.1:0-4860 GCA_965662615.1 Flavobacterium sp. | reverse complement strand
CGGAATCTGTATAAATAGAATTAATAAGTAACCTATAAAACACCTACCTCTTTCATGCACTGGTGCATCATTTGGTACGTTCTTTCAATATCATTGTCTAAACCAATAGAAAAACGAATCAATCCATCTGTTAAACCCATTTCTTTTTGTTCGTCTTCGGGAATTTCCGACGATGTAGATGTTCCAGGTGCACTAAATAGCGTTTTATAAAACCCTAAACTAACTGCTAAATAACCTAAATTACGTTCTTGCATTAACTCCATTAAAGCGTTAGCTTTATCTAAAGAACCTGCATCTATTGTCATCATTCCACCATAACCATATTCGTGGTTTATCATACCTTTATATAGTTCATGACTTGGGTGACTTTCCAAACCTGGATATACCGTTTTTAAACCGTTTTTTTCAAACTTATCAGCTAAATAGGCAGCATTTTCACTGTGTTTTTTAATACGCAAATGTAGTGTTCGCATGTTTTTCATAACACTTGCACTACGCATACTGTCCATTGTTGGGCCAAGTAACATGCTAGCTCCGTCAATCACACTTTTAAGGCTGTTTATAAAATCTGTACTTGCACAAACCACACCACCTACAGTATCACTACTACCGTTAATGTATTTTGTTAAACTGTGAATTACAATGTCAGCACCTAATTTTATGGGTGAAACCGATAATGGTGAAAATGTATTGTCAACTACTAATGTTAAATTGTACTTTTTAGCCAATTTTGCTAAACCAGCAATATCTGCAACTTCCAGTAAAGGGTTACTAACTGTTTCGCAGTATAAAACTTTAGTGTTAGGCTGAATAGCTGCTTCTATAACATCTAATTTTGTGATGTCAACAAAGGTTCTTTCAATACCCATTCTAGGAACAAAATTCTTTAAAAAAGCATACGTTCCGCCGTAAATGGTTCTACTTGAAACAATATGGTCGCCGTTACCACACAATTGCAGTAAAGTAGGCGTAATAGCACCCATTCCAGATGCCGCAACATTAGCCGACTCTGTTCCTTCCATAGCTGCCAAAGCACCGTCTAAATACAAGTTACTAGGTGATGAGTGACGTGAATACAAATAACAACCCTCGGCATTACCTTCAAAAGTATCGAACATGGTTTTTGCCGATAAAAAAGTATACGTAGAAGAGTCAGAAATTGAAGGGTTTACTCCTCCAAATTCGCCAAAATATTGCAAATCTTGAATTTGATCTGCCGGATTAAACTTGCTCATAATTGTATAGTTTTAGGAGCACAAAGGCTCGGGTTTATGTATTAAATGTATTCCTGCTGTTCGCTCTATCTCCCGATGCGGGAGGATGCCGCTGCCATCAGGGCTAAAGACCAAAGTAGTTTTGTGTCTTTATTTTTATCAAAAAAACAAAAATTAAGTCATGTAATCAATAGTGTTGCTATTTTTTAGAAAAATAATTTATAAAATTGTAATTTAGCCAAAAATAAAACTATTTTAAAGCTTAAATTTAAATAAATACCAAATTTATATATGGCAACTTTAGATAAAACAGATAAAAAACTACTTAACCTATTGCAAGTCAATAGCAAACAAACTAATAAAGCATTGGCAGACAAGCTTAATTTATCTGTAACAGCGGTTTTTGAACGCATAAAAAAATTAGAACGTAGCAACACCATAAAGAGTTATGTTGCACTTTTAAATCGCAATAAAATAGAACGTTCTTTTGTGGTTTTTTGTCACATAAAACTCATTCAGCACACCAAAGAATATTTAACTACTTTTGAGAAAGAAGTTATTGCTTTAGACGAAGTAATGGAATGTTTTCACGTTAGTGGTGATTACGATTACATTTTAAAAATAGGCGTAAAAGACATGGAAACCTACCGTGAGTTTATGGTTACCAAATTAACTACGTTAAATTATATAGGTAGTACACACAGTACTTTTATGATTGGCGAGGTAAAAAACACAACACAAATAAAGCTTTAAACCTATTTCAATAAAAATTAGTTAAATAAAAAGGCAAAGTCGGTTAAATTCATTAATTTTGCTATTCAAATTTAATTTTCAAAACAAAAAATATGAGTCAATTTGATGTTACCGTTATCGGTTCGGGGCCTGGTGGATATGTTGCTGCAATACGTAGTGCACAATTAGGTTTTAAAACAGCAATAATAGAAAAATACCCAACCCTTGGCGGAACATGTCTTAATGTTGGTTGTATTCCATCGAAATCATTATTATCATCTTCTCACCATTACGAAGAGGCTACCAAACATTTTGAAGAGCACGGAATTGAAATTACAGGAGAGGTAAAAGTAAATTTAGAAAAAATGATTGCCCGCAAACAAGCGGTAGTTGATCAAACATCAGGTGGTGTAAAATACCTAATGGATAAAAATAAAATCACGGTTTTAGAAGGTGTAGGTTCTTTTGAAGATGCTACTCACGTAAAAGTAACTAAAAGCGATGGTTCGTCAGAAGTAATTGAATCAAAATTCACTATAATAGCAACTGGATCTAAGCCGTCTAACTTGCCTTTTATAAAATTAGATAAAGAAAGAATTATCACTTCTACCGAAGCTTTAAAACTTAAAGAAGTACCCAAACACCTTGTTATTATTGGTGGTGGAGTTATTGGAATTGAACTTGGGCAGGTTTATTTACGTTTAGGTGCGCAGGTATCTGTGGTAGAATATATGGATCGTATTATTCCCGGAATGGACGCTTCACTTTCTAAAGAATTAACAAAAGTACTTAAAAAACAAGGAATGAAATTCTATGTTTCTCACAAAGTACAAGCAGTAGAAAGAAACGGAAATGCAGTACACGTTAAAGCCGAAAACAAAAAAGGTGAATTAATAGAATTAGAAGGAGAGTACGCTTTAGTTTCTGTTGGTAGAAGCCCTTATACAAAAGGTTTAGCTGCAGAAAAAGCGGGTGTAAAATTAACCGAAAGAGGACAAGTAGAAGTGAACGGACACTTACAAACTACAGCTTCTAATATTTATGCAATTGGCGATGTAGTTCGTGGTGCTATGTTGGCACACAAAGCCGAAGAAGAAGGTGTTATGGTTGCCGAAATATTAGCAGGTCAAAAACCACATATTGATTATAACTTAATACCTGGTGTTGTTTATACTTGGCCAGAGGTTGCTGCTGTTGGTAAAACCGAAAAAGAATTAAAAGAATCTGGAGTTGCATTTAAAGCAGGAAGTTTTCCGTTTAAAGCTTTAGGAAGAGCTCGTGCTAGTGGCGATACTGATGGTTTTGTTAAAATTTTAGCAGACGCTACAACAGACGAAATTTTAGGTGTTCACATGATTGGTGCACGCTGTGCAGATCTTATTGCAGAAGCCGTTATTGCAATGGAATACAGAGCAAGTGCCGAAGATATTTCGCGCATGAGCCACGCTCACCCAACTTTTGCAGAAGCTATTAAAGAAGCTGCATTAGCTGCAACAGGCAATAGAGCTTTACACGTGTAGTGTAAGTTTTGATTATATATTTTTAAAACACGTGTAATTAGTTACACGTGTTTTTTATTTTACACCTCTTTTATAACTCTTTGCTTTATTGTATTTTTACAAAAAAAAGCATTGAGAACATCCGTTTTTAAAAACATAGAAAACCCAATTGTTTGGCAACAAAAAATATTAACTTGGACTCAGCAATATAGAGAAGTTGTAGTATTAGACAGTAACGTTGCTGCAAACAAAAACCAGCCTTTTAAATCATACGATTTTATGGTTGCTGTAGATGCTTTTACAAGTATTAAAACCGATACTCATCAGGCTTTCGAAGATTTCCATCAATATCAATCCCATACCAACGATTGGCTTTTTGGTTACTTAACATACGATTTAAAGAACGATACCGAAAAACTGACTTCCACTAATTTTGACGGTTTAGATTTTCCCGATTTATACTTTTTTCAACCTAAAAAACTCTTTTTGTTAAAAGGTAATCAGCTCGAAATTAAATACCTTAATTTTTGTGATGATGAAGTAGAGTCTGACTTTTTAGAAATAGATGAAACCGTTTGTTTTACAGAGCCTTCGGAACAGATTACAATACAAGCCAGAACCAATAAAGAACTCTATTTGGAACGTGTAAAAGCTATGCAAAAGCATATTCTTTTGGGTGATATTTACGAAGCCAATTACTGCATGGAATATTTTGCTGAACAGGCTAGTATTAACCCTTTAACGGTTTATAGCAATTTAAATACTATTTCTCAAGCACCTTTTTCGGTGTTTTTAAAATTAGATAAGCAGTTTTTACTTTCGGCTTCGCCAGAGCGATATTTAAAAAAAATAGAGCAAAAAGTTATTTCGCAGCCTATAAAAGGTACAGCAAAAAGAAATGAAAATCCTGAAGAAGATGCTGCTTTAATTGAGCGTTTAAAAAACGATCCGAAAGAACAAGCAGAAAATGTAATGATTGTAGATTTAGTACGAAACGATCTTTCTAAAACAGCCATTAAAAACAGTGTAAAAGTAACCGAACGATGTGCTATTTATAGTTTTAAACAGGTACACCAAATGATTTCTACTATAGAATCGGAAGTGGATTTAGGTGTGTCGGTTGCAAAACTTTTAAAATCTACTTTCCCAATGGGCAGTATGACGGGCGCTCCAAAAGTGTCGGCAATGCAATTAATAGAAAAATTAGAAAGCACAAAACGCGGTTTGTATAGTGGCAGTGTGGGTTATTGTACACCAAATGGCGATTTCGATTTTAATGTTATTATACGTAGTATTTTGTATAATGCTCAAAACAAATACCTTTCGTTTTCGGTAGGTAGTGCAATTACTGCAGCTTCGGATGTTGAAAAAGAATATGAAGAGTGTAAGTTAAAAGCAAATGCGATGTTTTCTGT
>CBFIIG010000126.1:0-4938 GCA_965662615.1 Flavobacterium sp. | reverse complement strand
AAATAGCCAAATAAATCTTGTTTTTCTTTATTGTTTATATTGTCTAAAAATTGAATTTCAAAATCCTTTTGGCTAATAATAAAATCCGAAGTTTCAAAAATTTTATCTAATGAAATTTTATCATATTTTACTTGGTAAAGAAAAATTGGAAATGAAGATTTATCGTAGTACATTGTAGTTAGTTATGATAATGGACACAAAATGGACACACGAAGATAATAAAAAAACCCGAAACCTTGTATATCAAGTGTTTCGGGTAGTTAAAAGTGACCTCGACTGGATTCAAACCAGTAACCTCTTGAGCCGTAATCAAGTGCGCTATTCAGTTGCGCCACGAGGCCGATTTTGTGAGTGCAAATATAGGTAATATAGATGTACTTCCAAACGTTTTTTATAAAAAAAAAACAGAGGGTGAGTAACTCTCTGATTTTTAGATTATTTTAAGTACTTTTATTTTAAAGATCGTACTGTAATAAAGTATCTGTAGGCTAAAATAGCTTTCTGGATGTTACTAGCTTTACTAATGTCTAGTCCATTTTTAGTAAAACTTGGCAACAATGCTTTGTTTATTTTAGCTAAAATGGAATACATTTATTTAGAAAGGTTTTTCATTTCCTTTTCTATCATGTCGTAAAACTGGTCAATTTTAGGAAGTATAACAATACGCGTTCTTCTGTTTTTTGCTCTGTTACTTGGCGAATCATTTTCTACTAATGGAATATATGAACTTCTACCTGCTGCAATAAGTTGTTTTGGGTTAACTGCTAAGTCATTTTGTAAAACTCTAACAATAGACGTAGAACGTTTTACAGATAAGTCCCAGTTGTCTTTTAAAGTGCTTCCTTTGTACGGAACGCTGTCTGTGTGACCTTCTACCATACACTCGAAATCGGGCTTAGAATTCACCACTTTTGCTACCTTAGCCAATACATTTTTAGCTCCATCACTTACTTCGTAACTTCCAGATTTAAATAGTAAATTATCTGCAATAGAAATAAATACGACTCCTTTTTCTACATTTATATTAATGTCTGGGTCGTCTAAACCAATTTCTCTTTTTAAGCTTGTAACTAAAGCCAATGTAACACTGTCTTTTTTTGTTAAAGCATCTTGAAGACGGTTTATTTTAAGGTCTTTTTCTTTTAAGCTTTCTAACGATTTTTCTAAATTATCTGCTCCTTTAGAGGTAAGTGTAGTTAGGTTTCCAACATTACTAATTAAGTCTTGGTTGTTTTTCTTTAAGAAATCTACCTGATTTGCAAAGGCATCTTTTTCGGTTAAACACGTATTTAATTTTACGGTTGTAGAATTTAAAAGATCTTGAGTTTCTTTGTTTTTTGCTTCTAATTCGGCAAACTTCTTTTTAGATACACAAGAGGTTAATGATAAGGCAACTACTGTTGTTGCTAGAATTATTTTTTTCATTTTTTTTCTTTTTCTATTTTAAGACAAAACTACTATGTTTTCAACAATTTATATGCATTTAGAGCATAAAAATATGTTAAAATAAATCGGAATATTTGGTTTTCTTTTTAATAAAATAAAAATAGGGTATGTTTTTGATTTTAAAGTAGTTCACTTTTTCATTTCCTTGTCTTTTATTTTTCATTTTACTATATAATGCATAAAAAGCAAAATGAGCTTTAATTATAGCAATGGTGTGCAGTGGTTTTCCTTTAAATACAAAGCGAATTCCTGCCAAACCATCTAATATTAATCGAATAAATATGATTTTAAAAAGCTGTTTTTTAGGTGCGTTTTTAAGTAACATAGAAAGCGAATTTCTGAAATTTAAAAACGTTTTTTTGGTGCTTGAAGCGCTTAACGTTCCACCGCCTAAATGATAAACGGTGGAGTTAGGGCAAAACAATATTTTATGTCCTTGGTTTTGAATTCTCCAACACAAGTCGATTTCTTCTTGATGAGCAAAAAAGTCTTCGTCGAATCCACCTAAATTTCTGTAAACTTCTTTTCTTATAAAAAAGCAAGCGCCTGAAGCCCAAAAAATTTCGGTTTCTTGGTTGTATTGCCCTTTGTCTTTTTCTAAAGAATTAAAAACACGGCCTCTACAAAATGGATATCCAAAATTATCGATATAACCACCAGCGGCTCCTGCGTATTCAAAATATTCTTTGTTTTTATAATCTTTTATTTTAGGTTGAATTACAGCAACTTTAGTATTATTTTTAAACGTTTCTAAAATGGGTATTAACCAGTTTTCGGTTACTTCTACATCTGTGTTTAATAGGGCGTAATAAGGCTCTGCTATATTTGCTAACGCAACATTATAGCCTCCAGCAAATCCGTGATTGTATCGGTTTTCAATAATTTTTATATCCGAATAATTTTCTTTTACCCAAGCTAATGAATCGTCGGTAGAACCATTATCAGCCAAGTAAATTTGTGCTTCAATAGAATGTTTTACTACAGAAGGTAAAAATGTTTTTAGAAGTTCAATTCCATTCCAGTTGAGTAATACAACAGCTATTTCTTTCATTTATATGGTTTTGTAATTCGGGATTTCTTTTAAAAACGAATATTTTTTATTTATATAATCCATTTGGCAATAATACTGTTCTAAACCATTGGTAACCATTAAGTAGTTGGCATTTAAAACCATATTATAGCGTGCAATCTGGTCAAATGTTGTTTGGTCAATTTTAACAGAAGGTGCTTTGCATTCTACTAAAATTTCAATGCTTCCGTTTTTATTATATACAACAATATCGTAGCGTTTTGTAAGTCCGTTTAGTGTAATTACTTTTTCTACATTTACCAACGACTTTGGATATTTTTTTTCTTCAATTAAAAACCAAACCACATGCTGTCTAACCCATTCTTCTGGTGTAAGAAGAATGAATTTTTTCCTTATAATATCAAAGATAGCTATTTTATTTTCACTATTTTTGAAGCGGAAAGGATAGGTTTTGAAATTTAATTGCTCCATTCCACAAAATTAGTTTTTTTATGGACTTTAACAAAGGTTCAAAAAACACAACAATTCCCAGATGTTACAAGACGTTATAAAAATTACGAAAGATATAAAAGCGGGTGAAATTGCTCCAGTCTATTTTTTAATGGGCGAAGAACCATATTATATAGATAAATTAACTCATTTTATAGAGAATAATATACTTACCGAAGACGAAAAAGGTTTTAACCAAGTGGTTTTGTACGGAAGAGACGCTACTGTTGAAGATATTGTTTCAACAGCCAAACGTTACCCAATGATGGCAGAGCGACAAGTAGTTGTAGTGAGAGAAGCCCAAGATTTGGCTAGAACCATAGATAAATTAGAAACTTATATAGAAAATCCGCAACCTACAACCGTTTTGGTGTTTGCGTATAAATATAAAACGTTAGATAAACGAAAAAAAATCACTAAACTACTCAGTAAAAACGCAGTGCTTTTCGAATCTAAAAAAATGTACGACAACCAAGTTGGAGATTGGATTGTTTCACTTTTAAAAAGTAATAATTACGGCATTCAGCCAAAAGCTGCAGCAATGTTAGTTGAGTTTTTAGGCGCAGATTTATCTAAAATAGCTAATGAATTAGATAAGTTAAAAATTATTTTACCACAAGGGCACGTTATATCACCAGACGATATTGAGCGAAATATTGGTATTAGTAAAGATTATAATGTGTTTGAATTTAGAAATGCATTAGGTGAAAGAAACACAACTAAAGCAACTCAAATTGCTAAATATTTTGCCGAAAACCCAAAAGAAAATCCAATGGTTGTAATTACCAGTCAAGTTTATGCTTTTTATGTACAATTATTACGTTATCATGGGCTTCAAAACAAATCAAAACAAAATGTTGCCTCACTATTAAGAATAAATCCGTACTTTGTAAAAGATGTTGAATTAGCTGCTCGTAATTATCCTATGAGAAAAGTAAGTGCAATAATAGCTGCTTTACGAGAAATTGATGTTAAAAGTAAAGGTGTAGGAGCAACAGGCTTTGTAACCTCATACGATTTACTTAAAGATATGTTGGTTGTAATATTTAGCAAATAAATTTAAGTTATTATATAATTTACAAATGGTAAATAATTTACCGATATTTGTCTTCTCAAATAAATAATTATGAATAAAAATACAGTTTTGGCTTGGGCCACTTTTATAATGATATTAATGGGTGTTGTAATTATTACACTTGCCGTTTACAGATATGACGATGTAGCCGGTTGGGGTTTTGGAGCGGTAGGAATTGGTTTTTTTGCTATTGCATGGGTGTTTAATGCCTTAAAAGGAAGAGTTTAATACATTAAAATAAAAAATATGTCAGACGATAAAAAAGTAATATTTTCAATGTCTAAAGTAAGTAAAACTTACTCTAGCACAAATAAACAAGTTTTAAAAGATATTTATTTAAGCTTTTTTTATGGAGCTAAAATTGGTATTCTTGGTTTAAACGGATCGGGTAAATCATCTTTACTTAAAATAATTGCAGGTTTAGACAAAAATTACCAAGGAGATGTGGTTTTTGCTCCCAATTATACAGTAGGTTATTTAGAGCAAGAACCACAATTAGACGAAACTAAAACAGTTATTGAAATTGTAAGAGAAGGTGCTGCCGAAATTTATGGACTTTTAGATGAGTTTAATAAAATAAACGACAGTTTTGGTTTACCAGAGGTTTATGAAGATGCAGATAAAATGCAAAAACTAATGGATCGCCAAGCGGAGTTACAAGATAAAATAGATGCTGCTGGAGCATGGGAAATTGACAATAAGTTAGAAGTAGCCATGGATGCTTTAAGAACTCCAGAAGCAGATACACCAATTAATGTTCTTTCTGGAGGAGAAAAGCGAAGAGTAGCTTTATGTAGATTGCTATTACAACAACCAGATGTTTTGCTTTTAGACGAGCCTACCAATCACTTAGACGCAGAGTCTGTATTATGGTTAGAACAACATTTACAACAATATG
>CBFIIG010000125.1:0-5031 GCA_965662615.1 Flavobacterium sp. | reverse complement strand
GTTAACAGGTAGGTACTATTTTGCACCAGAAGAAGGTAATGACAGATGGTTTCTTGGATTGTACATGAGAAATAAATCTTTTAATGTAAAAGATGAATCGAATAATCAATATGGAGAGTTTAAAAGAAACTTAACTGCTGCTGGTTTAATTGTTGGTAAAAAATGGGTTACCGCAAATAACATTACAATTGAAGCTGGTTTTGGTTTAGGAAGAACCTTATCTGAATCTAACGAATGGGTAGATGAGAATGACAATACCGACTTTAATAATTTTGAATTTGGTATAGATGCTATTGGAAGATTGTCTGTAGGTTACAGATTCTAATTTTAAGTCTATACTTTTTAATAAAAAAAAAGCACCTTAAGGTGCTTTTTTTTACATTATTTTTTTCCAAAACGGAGGTAATTCTTTTTCTCTTAGTTCATAAATAGATTTAAACCAAAGAGGTATTAACAGAGGAACTACTATGAAAGTTAGCTTATTATACGACCATGCAGCTGAAAAATCAAAGTGTATAAAATGCATAATTCCTCTAGTAAGTCCACAAGCATAACATTCTACATTTGCTAATAATTTAGACAAACATATGCTTGTTTTCCCATTGTCAAAAAAATCTACAGGTAGTAGAAATAAAATAACAGGCGCTAATGCTAAAAACCAGTTTTGTATGTAAAAAAATGCTTTACGCATGTATTATAATGTTTTCGAGTAATTACCGTTTTTAGGTTTTAAGTCTCCTGTAACTATTCTAACTAAGTCAATTAAAGACCAAACACCACATGCACCTAGAGTTAATAATTGAACAATACCTTGCCAAGTGTAACCTAAATAAAAACGGTGAATACCAATACCACCTACTAGTAAAACTAGTACAAGAGCTATAACTTGACTTTTTCCAGAGCTTGCTGATGCTGGAGACATTAAAACGTCTTCATCTTGTTGAACAACTTCAGTTGTGCCGTTTTCAGAAGAAGTTTGAACAGGAAATGAAGCATAAATTGATGTTACAGAAATAACAAAAATTGCTAATACAGAAAGTAATAATTTTAATTTCATACGATTTAATTTTAAATTTGGGTTTATTATTTTATTAATTGATCTCAGCTAAAATAACAATTAATAAACAAATATATAATTTTTAATACTATTTATTTAATTTTTTATTGTGAATTATTGTCATATATTGCTAAATTATTATTATTTTATGTCATTTTATATTAGATTATTTGCATTATTTTCTGTTTTAAGTTTTTCTCAAAATAAGTATGAGTACATAGGGGTTTTGAAGTTGAATGGTGATAAAAGCACTGTTATTTCATACCGTATAGTATTTACTGAAGATAAAGGTAAGGTCATAGGTTATTCTGTAACGGATTTAGAAGGTAAGCACGAAACCAAAAATGAGATTAGAGGCACATTTAATAATAAAACAAATGAATTAGTTTTTAATGAGCAATCCATTTTATACACCAAGTCAAAAATTGAACCTTCTTCTTTTTGTTTTGTTAATTTTGAAGGTAAAGTAAAAATTATTAATCAAAATTCTAAAATTGAAGGAGATTTTAAAGGGTTATTTGAAAATAGTCAAAAATGTATTGATGGTGAAATAATGTTAATTGGTAATGATAAATTGATTAAACAACTTTTTAAAATTAATAAAAAGCTTCAAAAAACCAATAGAGTTTCAGAGAAACAAAAAAATGAGTTTAATCCACTACGTATTTTAGATAGTTTAAAATTAAATCGAATTAGTGCAGACGAAAATTTATCTATTTTTTCTAAAAATAATTCTATTAAAATTGAATTTTGGGATGCAGGTAAGGAAGACGGAGATATTGTGAATTTATTTCATAACGGTAAAGTTGTGTTAAGAAATTATAATGTTAAAAATCAAAAGAAAAGATTAGATTTTAAACTTGTAGAAGGTAATAATTTTTTTGAAATAGAGTCTGTTAGCGAAGGTGATATTATGCCTAGTACTCCAAAAATAAATATTATTGATAAAGAACGAAATTATGAAATGATGGCAAATCTTAAAAAAGGAGAGAAAGCTAAATTAACAATTATAAAAAAAGCACCTTAGGGTGCTTTTTTTGTGAATTACAAGTTAATATTAATTCTTATAAAAAGGCAATTTAACTACCTGAGCCTTTATGTCTTTGTTTCTAATTCTAATGTATATTTCGCTGTCAATTGAAGTGTGTGAAAAGTTTACATAACCCAATCCAATTGCTTTGTTTAAACTTGGTGCTTGTGTTCCAGATGTTACACGACCAATAATTGTTCCGTTTGTATCTACAATTTCGTAATCATGACGAGGAATTCCTCTTTCTATCATTTCAAAACCTACAAGTTTTTTAGAAACTCCTGCTTCTTTTTGTGCTTTTAAAGTGTCGCTATCAACAAAATCTTTAGTGAATTTTGTTATCCAACCTAAACCTGCTTCTAATGGCGAAGTAGTATCGTCTATATCGTTTCCATAAAGGCAAAAACCCATTTCTAAACGTAAAGTATCTCTAGCGGCAAGTCCAATTGGTTTGATACCAAACGCAGCGCCAGCTTCAAAAACTTTTGTCCAAACGTGTTCTACCTCGCTGTTTTTACAATATATTTCGAAACCTCCAGAACCGGTATAACCAGTTGCCGAAATAATTACATTTTCTATTCCTGCAAAATCGGCTACTTCAAAATGGTAATATTTTATAGCACTTAAATCTACAGAAGTTAAACTCTGCATAGCTTCAACTGCTTTTGGGCCTTGTATAGCTAATAGCGAATAGTCCTCCGAAAGGTCTTTCATAGTTGCATTCATACTGTTGTGTGAAGCAATCCAATTCCAATCTTTTTCAATGTTTGAAGCATTTACAACCAATAAATATTCGGTTTCTTTAACTTTATAAATTATTAAATCGTCAATAATTCCGCCTTTACCGTTTGGCATGCAAGAGTATTGAGCTCTACCAATAGTTAATGTACTTGCATCGTTTGTGCTTATTTTCTGAATTAATTCTAGCGCATTTTCACCCGAAATTAAAAATTCTCCCATGTGTGAAACATCAAAAACACCTACGTGATTTCTAACGGTATCGTGTTCTGTTTTTACTCCTTCATATTGAACGGGCATATTAAAACCTGCAAATGGAACCATTTTGGCACCTAAACTTTCGTGTATTTTTGTTAAAGCTGTATTTTTCATTGTTTAATTTTATGGTTTACAAATTTATTTAAATATTACTAATAATGCTTGAAATTAATAGTAATATTCATAAAAAATATTTAGGTTTTAAGAATCATTTGTCTTTTTTGTAATAATACTTTAAAATGTAGATCGATTTTTTTGCTTTTGTTGCTAAATATGTAGATTTTTGAATTTTATAAAAAACATCAAAATGGATAATATTCATCATATATCAACTTCAGTTTTAACTTTAGATCAAGTTTCGCAAATTTTATTGCATAATAAAACACTTCAATTATCGGCCTCGACAATTGAAAAAATTGAAAAATGCCGAGCCTATTTAGATCAAAAAATGCAAAAAGAGGGCGATCCTATTTATGGAATTAATACTGGATTTGGTTCGTTATGCGATGTTAAAATATCAAATGATAATTTATCTCAGCTTCAAGAAAACTTAGTTAAATCTCATGCTTGCGGTACTGGTGATGAAGTGCCAAATGAGATAGTTAAGTTGATGTTGTTATTAAAAATAAAGTCGTTAAGTTACGGACATTCGGGTGTGCAATTAAAAACAGTAAATCGTTTAATTGATTTTTATAATAATAATGTTTTACCTGTAATTTATACACAAGGTTCTTTAGGTGCTAGTGGCGATTTAGCTCCTTTGGCGCATTTAAGTTTACCACTTTTAGGAATGGGAGAGGTGTATAAAGATGGTTTTAGACAACCAGCAAATAAAGTGTTGGAGCAAATGGGTTGGGAGCCAATTAAATTGCAATCTAAAGAAGGTTTGGCACTTTTAAATGGTACTCAGTTTATGAGTGCTTATGGTGTTTATACACTTTTAAAAGCTAAAAAACTAAGTTATTTTGCTGATTTAATTGGTGCTATTTCTTTAGAGGCTTTTGACGGTAGAAAAGAACCTTTTACAGATTTAATACACTTGGTTCGTCCGCACAAAGGACAAATAGAAACGGCAGAAAATTTATTGGATTTTTTAGAAGGCAGTGAAATAATAAATCAAGCTAAAAAACACGTACAAGATCCGTATTCTTTTAGATGTATGCCACAAGTACACGGAGCAAGTAAAGATACTTTAAACTATGTTTCTTCTGTTTTTAAAACCGAAATAAACTCGGTTACCGATAATCCGAATATATTTGTAGAAGAAGATTTAATTATTTCTGGTGGTAATTTCCACGGGCAACCTTTAGCTTTAGCTTTAGACTTTTTAGGAATAGCAATGGCAGAACTAGGAAGTATATCAGAACGTAGAACTTACCAGTTAATTTCGGGTTTAAGAGGCTTGCCAGCGTTTTTAGTAAGTAACCCAGGATTAAACTCGGGTTTTATGATTCCGCAATATACGGCTGCAAGTATTGCTAGTCAAAACAAGCAGTTAGCAACACCAGCGAGTATAGATAGTATTGTGTCTAGCAACGGACAAGAAGACCACGTTAGTATGGGTGCAAATGCAGCTACTAAAACGCTAAAAATAGTTGAAAATGTAGAGCGTATTTTAGCCATAGAGCTGTTTAACGCTTCGCAAGGCGTTTCGTTTAGGGCTCCTCTTAAGTCAAGTTCTTTTATAGAAGTCTTTCTTTCAGAATATAGAAAAGATGTCCCACTTATAGAAAATGATAGAATTCTTCATTATGACATTTTAAAAACAATAGAGTTTTTAAATTATTTTAATGTAAATTATTAGTAAATTATTTTACACTAAAGATTCGTATTATTTGTATTAAAAATGTTATATTTACACAAATAATCTAAACATGTTTGTGCATATTTGCATTTTTTTATTAAAATTAAGATAATTAAAAAAAAATATTTTTTGTTGTTTTTTATG
>CBFIIG010000124.1:0-5095 GCA_965662615.1 Flavobacterium sp. | reverse complement strand
TTTGATTAAAAAGTTTCGGAATTAATAAAGAATATAAGTCGGCATTTGCATTAGTCCCATCAAACAAAATATTGCCACCCCAAGCAATTGGGTACACAAATACATTAAATAAAAATAAATACAACGGAAACAACCAAAGAGCCGTTTTTATATGACGTTCTCTGTTGTTTTCTACTACTGACATTTGAAACTGACGTGGCAATAAAAACACCGCAAAAAGTGATGCTATACTTAAAAAAAACCAATTCATTCCCTGCTCTAAACCGCCAATTGTATTGCGTTCCTTAAAATAAGATAGTGTACTTGCTTGCTTGTAAATATCATCAAAGCCATCAAAAACAAAAAAAGTAACATAGCACCCCACCATTATAAAAAAGACTAATTTTAAAAGACTTTCCAATGCAACAGCTGTTACTACGCCTTTTCTTTTTTCAGAAGCATCTACATAACGTGTACCGTAATACGAAGCAAAAAGAGCTAAAAAAATGGCAACATAAGTTGTAGAATCTTCAAAGATATTAGCCGATGCTGAAGTATTTGTAATTAAATGAAACGTTTCGGAAATGGCTTTTAGCTGCAACGCAATGTAAGGTAAAATTCCACTTAAACATACTACCGTTACCACCGCTCCCAAAAACCTACTATTCCCATAACGCAACGAAATAAAATCGGCAATACTAGCCACTTTATTAATCCTCGAAATACGAATAATTTTTCTTAAAATCATAATCCAAGCCGGAGCAACCAAAACAGGTCCTAAATAAATGGTTAAAAACTCCAAACCACTATTTGCAGCTACTCCAATACTACCATAATAGGTCCAAGCGGTACAATATACAGCCAATGACAAGGTATATACATACGGATTATTTGCCCATTTTAAATTGTTTTTACGCTCTGCCCAATGCGCAACGCCAAACAAAAAAGCCAAATAAACAGCTAATATGATAAAAACAGTTATACTACTCATAATATCGTGTGACTACAAACCAAGAAATTAAAATAATTAACAACCAAACCGAAAATATATAAATGTAAATAAGCGGAAAGCCCAATACATTATCGGCAGAGTCAAACAACAAAATTAGAGGTGCATTAAATGCCAACCACGCCATAACGGCTATCATTATTAATTTCTGTTGATGTCTTTTTTTCATAAAATTTGAAGAACCAAAAGCTGGTTTTGTACTTGTATGTGTAATTCCTGCTTTCGCCTTTATCTTGCCACTACGTGTCAAGGATATCGGCTCTATCAGGGGTAAACCGCATTTGTATTGTTAGTTAAAATAATATTCTTTAAAAATACAAACTCTGCACTTGTTAAACAAGAGCAGAGTTGTAATTAACTAATAAATTAAATAAACATTAATGGTCTAATGCTTCACCTGCTCCAGATGGAATACGAATATTCTCTACAATTTCTTGAACATCTGCTGGTGGTTCAGGAGTAAATCGGTTAACAACAAGTGCTACAACAAAGTTAACAACCATTGCCACAGAACCAAATCCTTCAGGTGAAATTCCAAACCACCATTCAGACTTGTCTGGCATATCGCCAATCCAGCCCAATTTATATTTAGCCATATAATAAAGCATTAAAGAAATACCTACAACCATACCAGCTATAGCACCTTCTTTATTCATTTTTTTATAAAAAATACCCAAAATAATAGCAGGGAAAAACGATGCAGCTGCTAAACCAAAAGCAAGTGCTACAACGGCGGCAACAAAACCGGGTGGATTAATTCCAAACCAACCTGCAATAACAACTGCAACTGCAGCAGCTCCACGAGCAGCCCATAGTTCTCCTTTTTCAGAAATATCTGGTTTAATCATTTTCTTAATTAAATCGTGCGAAACAGAAGAAGATATTACAAGCAATAATCCAGCAGCAGTAGATAATGCAGCTGCTAAAGCTCCTGCTGCTACTAATGCAATTACCCAATTAGGAAGATTTGCAATTTCTGGATTTGCCAAAACCATAATATCGTTATCTATAGTTAACTCATTACCTTTAAATCCTTTAGACTCTTGAGCAGCTATAAAAGTAGCATCTGTAGATTTGTCATTATAATATTGAACTTTACCGTCTCCATTTTTATCATCAAAAACTAATAATTTTGTTTTTTCCCAGTTGCTAAACCATTCTGGCATGCTGCTGTATTCTTTACCGTTTACTGTTTCAATTAAGTTAGTACGAGCAAAAACAGATACTGCAGGTGCAGTAGTATATAAAATAGCAATAAGTAATAATGCCCAACCTGCCGATTTACGAGCGTCTCTTACTTTTTTAACCGTAAAAAAGCGCACAATTACGTGTGGTAAACCTGCTGTACCTACCATTAAAGCTAAAGTAATAGCAAAAACATCAATCATGCTTTTAGAGCCGTTAGTATATTCTGCAAAACCCAGTTCAGTAGATAAACCGTTCAATTTATCTAATAAATATATATCTTCGCCTTTAATTGAGCCACCCATTCCTAGTTGCGGTATTACGTGACCTGTCATTTGAATAGAAATGAAAATTGCAGGAACCATAAAGGCAAAAATAAGAACACAATATTGAGCAACTTGTGTATAAGTAATTCCTTTCATACCTCCTAATACGGCATAAAAAAGTACAATTATCATCCCTATAATAACCCCTGTGTTGATATCTACTTCTAAAAAGCGAGAAAACACAAGTCCTACTCCACGCATTTGTCCAGCTACATATGTAAATGAAACAATTAAGGCACAAAATACAGCAACTGTTCTTGCAGTGTTAGAATAATAGCGTTCTCCAATAAAATCGGGCACAGTAAACTTTCCGAATTTACGTAAGTAAGGAGCTAAAAGTAATGCTAATAATACGTATCCACCTGTCCATCCCATAAGGTAAACAGCTCCATCGTACCCTGCAAAACTAATAATACCTGCCATTGATATAAATGAGGCAGCAGACATCCAGTCGGCAGCAGTTGCCATACCGTTAGCTAAAGGCGAAATTCCACCTCCTGCTACATAAAACTCTTTTGTTGATCCGGCTCTAGTCCAAATCGCAATTCCTATATAAATTGCAAATGTTATTCCTACTATAAGGTAGGTCCAAGATTGTACTTCCATAATATATTTTTTTTAAGTTTTTATTTTTCGTCGAAACCGTATTTTTTATCTAATTTGTTCATTAGTTTTACATAAACAAAGATTAAGACCACAAATACATAAATTGAACCTTGTTGCGCAAACCAAAATCCAAGTGGAAATCCACCCATTTTAATTTCGTTTAATGCATCTTTAAAAAGGATTCCTGCTCCGTAAGAAACAGCAAACCATATTAATAGTAGTACAAGTAGGTAGCGTAGGTTTTCTTTCCAATACGCGGTTGCCTTTTTTTGATCGTTACTCATGTTATTTAGTTTTAATTGGTTTATAGGTAAATCATGGCCTGTAATGAAATCACTCCACTGTCAACAGCACCAAATTTTTCATTGTGATATTCTAAGGTTAACTTAGAGTTATGTCCGTTTAAATAAGCATTTGCTCCTATTCCTAACACATTTCTATTATCATCTACGGCATCGTAAGAATTTGAGCCATAAGATACATAAGGTTGAAAACGTGTTTTACCAGCATCTGCGGCTAAAGTATATCCTACGTGTGAATAAAGCATAGACCCTGACCCATAAGGACCAAACATATAATTTTTTCCATAATCGTTACTTTGGTAGGTTGCATAAGCCGTAAGAGCTGCATTTTTAGCCCCAACTGGTTTGTCATAAAAAGCATCAACAGCAAAAATATTTACATTTTGACCTTCTAATTGACCCGAATTATTAACGGTTACAGTACCTTTTGGCTGAGAAAAGAATCCAGCACCTATGTTAAAAATTTCTTTGCTACCTAAATAAGTTCCAACTTTATAAGGTAAAAAGTTACTTTCTAAATCGCCCAAAGCATATTCAAAATATCCTGCATAGGCTTTTCCTGCATCTCTACTACCTAAAGTTGCAACTCCGTTATAGGTTGAAGTTAAGTTGGTTGGTAAAGCATTGGCTTGTAGGCTATTTGCTATAGCATCATTTATAGAAACTCGGTATTGAAATTTTCCAAAACCACCTTTCGCATAAACACCCATATGACGAGCAAATTGATCTGAAAGACCCAGAGTTGACCACGATTGGCGGTTATTATCTAAAGTCATCATGTTTAAAGTACTTTGGTTGTTTAATCGTGAAATACCATTCCAGTAATGCAATCCACCTCCAACATCTACACCTTTGGTAACTTTATATTGTGCCCAAACGTCGTGCATAAATAATTGTGCTGAATCGTCTTTACCCACAGCCGACATGTTAGATGCATTTAAACTATTGAGTCCAAAATGAGTAAGGATTAGAAATTTATCTGTTATTTGAGCATACATTAATACACGCGCTCTTCGCATTTGAAAAGAAGTTTTGCTGTCAGTACTGGCAGCATCACTATTGTGGTTTGCTTGCATTTGAGCCCAAGAAATAATTCTAAAGTATTTAGAACCATCTTCATTTAATTTTACTTTCATACCACCAGAATAGTCTGGTGAGCCTTGTGCAAAACCTAAAAAAGGTAAAGCTAAAAGACAAGTAAATAGCATTTTTTTCATAATTAATAATTTAGTTAGTATTCGTTTTAGTTGCAACGAAAGTCTAAAAAAAAGTATATGAAAAAAAAAATGATATATATTTTTGTTAAGTAATATAGTTAATCTTTAAAACGTTCCCACTTTATAAGCATGAATTTATCACCAAGCTCGGTAATAATCATACCTGCACCAGATAATCTATCTTTGTTTTTTAAAAATTCTACTAATTCCAAATGATTAAATATTTTATAGGTTGGGTGATAATTAGGGTGTGGTGGTTTCTTAATTTTAAACTCTTTTACCCAATTACTAACCGAAACATGAGAAACACCAATAATTCGTTCAATTTCTCGATAACTAAGACCCTCTAAATAGAGTTGTAACGCTTTAGTTACGTAGTAATCGTCTATTTTTTTTCCTAGCTTATTTACTGTAAAATAGTAATTGCACTTTTTACATAAATACCGCTGTCTGTCTTTGATTATACCGCTT
>CBFIIG010000123.1:0-5136 GCA_965662615.1 Flavobacterium sp. | reverse complement strand
TTAGCAGCTGAACTAGTTGGTATGTCGGTTTTTGAACAAAATGCCATAGACCAAATGATGATAGAATTAGATGGTACACCAAATAAATCTAAATTAGGTGCTAATGCCATTTTAGGCGTTTCTTTAGCAGTTGCAAAAGCAGCAGCAAACGAATTGGGTATGCCATTGTACAGATACGTTGGTGGTGTTTCGGCAAATACGTTGCCCGTTCCAATGATGAATATTATAAACGGAGGTTCACATTCTGATGCACCTATTGCGTTTCAAGAATTTATGGTTATGCCTGTAAAAGCAACTTCTTTTACGCATGCTATGCAAATGGGTACTGAAATTTTTCATAACCTTAAAAAAGTATTGCACGACAGAGGTCTTTCTACTGCGGTAGGTGACGAGGGTGGTTTTGCACCAAACTTAGAAGGTGGTACAGAAGACGCTTTAGACTCTATTAAACTGGCGGTTACAAACGCAGGTTATACTTTTGGTGATGATGTAATGATAGCTTTAGACTGTGCGGCAGCAGAGTTTTATGTGAACGGCAAATACGATTATTCTAAATTTGAAGGGCCAACAGGTAAAGTAAGAACTTCGCAAGAACAAGCAGAATATTTAGCAGACTTAACTAAAAAATACCCAATTATCTCTATAGAAGATGGTATGGACGAAAACGACTGGGACGGTTGGAAGACCTTAACCGATCTAGTTGGAGACAAAGTACAATTGGTTGGAGACGATTTATATGTAACAAATGTTGAACGTTTAGCAAAAGGAATTAAAAACGGAATTGCTAATTCTATACTTATAAAAGTTAACCAAATTGGTACTTTAACAGAAACTATTGCTGCTGTTAATATGGCTCACAATGCAGGTTATACATCAGTAATGAGTCACCGTTCTGGAGAAACAGAAGACAACACAATTGCAGATTTAGCTGTTGCGTTGAACTGTGGTCAAATTAAAACAGGTTCGGCTTCTCGTTCAGATAGAATGGCAAAATACAACCAACTACTTCGTATAGAAGAGGAATTGGCTCAGGTGGCTTATTTCCCAGGAAAAAATGCTTTTAAAATAAAGTAAGTTTATCATAAATAAAATTATAAAAAACCTCTTTTAATACTAAAAGAGGTTTTTTAGTTTTATAAAAATATTAAACACTGTTTAAATGTATATTAATTAAGCATTATTTAAGAAAATATGCTTCAATTTTTGGGTTTAATTTTGTAAATTCGCAAGATTCAAAATTTATTAAACATTATATAAAAGATATGTCAAAAACAGCAATTTTAGAAATTGACGGCCAAAAGTATGAGTTTCCTTTAATTGAAGGTACAGAAAACGAAGTGGCTATAGACATCGCAAAACTTCGCGGTGCCACGGGTGCTATAACAATAGATCCAGGGTATAAGAATACTGGTTCTTGTACAAGTGCTATAACTTTTCTTGATGGAGAAAAGGGTATTTTACGTTACAGAGGATACAGTATTGAAGATTTAGCAGGTCAGTCTAACTTTCTAGAAGTGTCTTATTTATTGGTTTTTGGTGAATTACCAACAACTACTGAATTAGAAAATTTTGAAAACGACATTAGAAAATATACCCTTGTAAGTGAGGATATGAAAGACATCATTGATGGCTTCCCTCGCAATGCACACCCAATGGGTATTTTAGCATCTTTAACAAGTGCTTTAACTGCTTTTAATCCAAAATCTGTTGATGTAAACAACGATAAGGACATGTACGAAGCAGTATGCAAAACCATGGGTAAATTTATGGTAATTGCAACATGGACGTACCGTAAAAAAATGGGCTTCCCATTAAATGATTATGACAATTCTAAAGGTTACGTAGAAAACTTTATGCGTTTGATGTTTTCTAAGCCAACTGAGGCTTATAAAATGGATGCAAAGGTAGTTGCTGCTTTAGATAAATTATTTATACTTCACGCAGATCACGAACAAAACTGTTCTACTTCAACAGTTAGAATAGTAGGTTCATCTCACGCAGGTTTATTTGCTTCTATCTCAGCTGGTGTTTCTGCACTTTGGGGGCCTCTTCATGGAGGTGCAAACCAAGCTGTTTTAGAAATGTTAGAAGAAATTCACAACAATGGTGGAGACGTAGCTAAGTTTGTTCTTAAAGCAAAAGATAAAGAAGATCCTTTCCGTTTAATGGGCTTTGGACACAGAGTATATAAAAACTTCGATCCAAGAGCAAAAATCATTAAAAAAGCAGCAGACGATGTGTTAACTGCTTTAGGTGTTGACGATCCATTATTAGATATTGCAAAACAATTAGAAAAAGTAGCTTTAGAAGATGAATACTTCAAAGCAAGAAACTTATACCCGAACGTAGATTTTTATTCAGGAATTATATACCGTGCAATGGGAATACCTGTTGAAATGTTTACAGTATTGTTTGCAATTGGTCGTTTACCAGGTTGGATTGCACAATGGAAAGAAATGCGTCAGAATGGAGAGCCTATTGGTCGTCCAAGACAAGTTTATACAGGAAGCAATGAGCGTCCTTATAAAAAATAAGAAAAATATATTTCATAAAAAAACCTGCAAGTTGCAGGTTTTTTTTGTGTCATTAAAAAATGATTAAGCTTTTGGTGCTTGGTCTTCTTTACCAGTTAAATCGTCAATTTTGTCTTCTACAGCATCAACAACATTTTCTAACCTTTCTTTAGCGTCTTCTAATTTGCCTTCTGCCCATTCAGTAGCTTTGTGAGCCGATTCTTTAGCTTGGTTTACAAAACCTTCAACTTTATCTGCAACACCCATTTCTTCCATTTTTGCAGAAGCCGCTTCCGCAACATCTTCTACTTGATCTTTTATTCCTTCAACTACATCTCCTGCTTTTTCCATTGCAGATTCTGCAAAAGTTTCAGCAGATTCTGCTACTTCACTTACGGTTTCTTTGGCTTTGCCAAATAATGAACTAAAAAAACTTGAAATTCCCATTGTTTTATGTTTTAAAATTAAAAAACAAATGTAGTTAATAATCTCATTTTTGTATTTTATTATCGTTTAAACGTTAACATTTCTGATGATAATTCATAGAAGGGTTAATTTTCTAATTTGTATATTTGCTAAAATTATTACGTATGTTAAACTTAAATGTTAAAAACGAATCAAATAGGCTAAAAGCCGTAGTGTTGGGTACAGCTAAAAGCAATGGTCCAACGCCCACAGTAGAAGAAGCATATGATCCAAAATCTTTAGAACATATAAAAGCAGGGACGTATCCGGTAGAAAAGGATATGGTTGCAGAAATGGAGGCTTTTAAGGCTGTTTTCGACAAATATAACGTTACTGTTTTTAGACCTGAAATAATTGAAGATTACAATCAGATTTTTACCAGAGACATTGGTTTTGTTATAGAAGATATTTTTATAAAAGCTAATATTTTGCCTGATAGAGAACGTGAATTAAACGCTATTCAGCACGTAATTGATAAAATAGATCCTAAAAAAGTGGTCCGTCCGCCAGAAGAAGTTCATATAGAAGGTGGCGATGTTATGGTGTGGAACGATCATGTTTTTATTGGTACATATAAAGGTAGCGACTATAAAGAATACATTACAGCCAGAACCAATATGGCGGGTGTAAATTATATAAAAGAACTTTTTCCAAGTAAAATAGTTAAAGAGTTCGACTTGGTAAAATCTAAAATTGAAGCAAAAGACAATGCATTACATTTAGATTGTTGTTTTCAACCAGTAGGAACAAATAAAGGAATTATTTATAAAAGCGGATTCCGTGAAGAAGCCGATTATATGTATTTGGTAAATTTATTTGGTAAAGAAAACCTTTTTCATATCACAAGAGACGAAATGTATCATATGAATTCCAATATATTTTCTATTGCCCCAGATGTAGTGGTTTCTGAGAAGAATTTTACACGTTTAAACACTTGGTTGAGAGAAAATGGAATGACGGTAGAAGAAATACCGTATGCCGAAATAGCAAAACAAGAAGGTTTATTAAGATGTTCAACTTTACCTTTAGTTAGAGAGTAATTAGTTCTATGTTGTCGGTTGTAAGTTTTAAAATATTACGATGAAAAGTTATAAAGATTTAGAAGTTTATAGTTTGAGTTTAGAATTGTTTTACAAATGTCATTCGATATCATTAAAATTACCTAAACATGAACTGTATGAACTTGGAAGTCAATTGAGAAGATCTGCTGATTCAGTAACAACTAATATTGTTGAAGGATATGGAAGAAAAAGATACAAAGCAGATTTCATTAAATTTTTGACTTATTCATGGGCAAGCGGTTTAGAAACTGTATTTCATATCGAAAAAATTGCTAAAATTTATCCTGAAATAATTGAAAACAAAGAAGAATTTATAAGTAAATACAACGAATTAAATGCTAAAATTTATAATTTTATAAAATACGTAGAAGAGAATTGGAAAACATAATAAGTTTTAGATAACACGAGTAAACCTAAAACTTACAACATATTGCTTACAACAAATATAAACCATGAATCAAACAACAAATACCATTTTAATGGTTCGTCCCGTAGCTTTTAGAATGAATGAGCAAACGGCAGTAAACAATTACTATCAAAAAGTAATAGATAATTTATTACCCAATACCGTAAACACAAAAGCACAAGAAGAGTTTGATGCTTATGTAGAAAAGTTGAAAGCAGTAGGTATAAACGTAATTGTAATTCAAGATACGTTAGAGCCAGATACACCAGACAGTATTTTTCCAAACAATTGGATTTCTTTTCACCAGAGTGGAGATGTAGCTTTGTATCCCATGTTTGCAGAAAACAGACGTTTGGAACGAAGAGAAGATGTTTTAACTCAATTAGAAGAGCACGGTTTTGTTATAGAAAGCGTAGTAGATTATACTGAAGGAGAGCAGTAAGGTGTTTTTTTAGAAGGCACAGGAAGTTTGGTTTTAGACCGAAGCAATGAAAAAGCCTATTGTGCTTTATCGCCTAGAGCAGATGAGGATTTGTTTATAGAATTTTGTGAAGATTTTGAATATACACCAGTTGTTTTTTATGCTTATCAAACTGTGAATGGAGAACGCAAAGCCATTTATCATACCTATGTTATGATGTGTGTTGCAGAAACTTTTGCAGTTATTTGTGCCGACTGTATAGATGATAAA
>CBFIIG010000122.1:0-5189 GCA_965662615.1 Flavobacterium sp. | reverse complement strand
TTGTTACCATCTTTGTTTAAAAACAATTGCTTAATTTCTTCAAAGCTAAAACCTTCTTCGTTAATTAAACCACCGTCTCTGTCTATAATTCCAACCACTTTAGCACCCATACTAGCCAAATAGTAAGCTGCAGCAGAACCTACGTTTCCAAAACCTTGCACTATGGCTTTTTTACCTTTCACATCGCCGCCATAAATAGCGTAAAAATGTCTAGCTGCTTCGGCAACACCAAAGCCAGTAATCATATCTGCAATGGTATATTTTTTTAATACCTCTGGCGAATAAGCCGGATTTTCTATTACTTTAATTACACCTTGGCGTAATTGCCCAATTCTATTGATTTTATCTGCTTCGGTAGGCTGAAAATGTCCGTTAAAAACACCTTCTTGAGGGTGCCAAACACCGCAATCTTCGGTCATTGGGATTACTTCGTGAATTTCATCTACGTTTAAATCGCCGCCTGTACCATAATAATTTTTTAATAAAGGAGAAACCGCTTTGTACCAACGCTTTAAAACGCCTTCTTTACGTGGATCTGCTGGATCAAAGTTTATACCCGATTTTGCACCACCAATTGCTGGTCCAGAAACAGTAAATTTTACTTCCATGGTTTTTGCCAAAGAAAGTACTTCGTTCATATCTAATCCTTTACGCATACGTGTTCCACCACCAGCTGCACCTCCTCTTAACGAGTTTATTACTGTCCAACCTTCTGCTTCTGTTTCAGGGTCTTTCCAGTTAAAAACTATTTCTGCGTCTTTATTCTCGTATTTTTTAAGTAACTCTTTCATTTTGTATTTTTCTATTCAATTGCACAAATATACACAAACATATTTAGTCTAATAATCTTACGCTATAATTTATTGTTTATTTAATATTTAAAAATATTTCCCGAACAATGGTCTTTTTCTGCACCAGTTACCGAAGCCAAAACATTAATTTTGTTTTCCACTTTTAGTACTCCCAAAAAAGCAAAAACCAAAGCTTCTTTAAACGAAATTAAATTGTCGTTTGGAATTTCAATTTGGGCTTTAACTGTTTTTTTTATTTCGGAAATTAAAAAAGAATTGTAGGCTCCGCCTCCTGTAATAAGGACTTTTTTACTACTATCACCTGTAACCACTTTCCCAATTTGATGTGCTACGTGTTTACAAAAGGTGTGTAAAATGTTTGGTATGTCTAAATTAAAAGAGTCGATTAAAGGTAAAATGGTTTGATGTACAAATTCAATTCCCAACGATTTTGGCGCTTGTAAACTATAAAACTCTAATTGATTTAAAGCCTCAAAAAGCCCCGAATTAAATTCTCCCGAAGCAGCTATTTTACCGCCATCGTCATAAGGTAAACCCATTTTGGAGCTATACCAATTTAAAACCGTATTGACAGGTGAGATGTCAAAAGCAATTCGCACTCCATTCTCATTAAAAGAAATATTTGAGAATCCACCTAAATTAATGCAATAGTTATATTTGCTAAAAAGCAACGCATCGCCAATAGGTACTAAAGGTGCGCCTTGTCCACCTAATTTCACATCGGCAACTCTAAAATCGCAAACAACATCGTTTTTAAGTAGTGTAGCAAGTTGAGGCAGATTACCAATTTGTAGGGTGTGTTTGTTCTTTGGATCGTGCTGAACGGTATGCCCGTGAGAAGCCACAAATTCAATATCTTGAATAGTATGCTTTTCTATAAAAGATAAAATGATTTGAGACAAATAGACCGTATAATCTGCATTTAAAGCATTTAATTCTTCTTTTTTAAAAAACACAGCTTTTTTTAAGGTTTCCTCCCATTTTTCCGAATACGAAACCGTTTCTGTAGTTTTAAAAACAAAGTTCCATTTGTCAGTATAAGTAAATGTTATAAGAGCTAAATCGACACCATCTAAAGATGTGCCCGACATAACTCCGATAACGTTATAGTTTTTTAGTTTCATGCACTCAAAAATACAAAATCATATTGACAATTTCATATTTAAAACGTAACTTTGTGGTCAATTTTTAAGATATATTCAATCATTATATACAAACATTATGGATTTTAAATTAACCGAAGAGCAGTTAATGATTCAACAAGCTGCTAAAGATTTCGCTCAAACCGAATTAGCACCCGGTGTAATTGAACGCGACGAGCACTCTGTTTTTCCAACAGAGCAAGTAAAAAAAATGGCAGAATTGGGCTTTATGGGAATGATGGTTGACCCAAAATACGGCGGTTCTGGTTTAGACAGTGTTTCTTATGTTTTGGCAATAGAAGAAATTGCAAAAGTAGATGCTTCTGCAGCTGTAATTATGTCGGTTAATAATTCATTAGTTTGTGCTGGATTAGAAAAATACTGCAATGAAGAACAAAAACAAAAATACCTAACTCCTTTAGCTCAAGGGCAAGTAATTGGTGCTTTTTGTTTATCAGAACCAGAAGCAGGCTCTGATGCTACATCGCAAAAAACAACTGCAATTGACAAAGGAGATCACTACCTTTTAAACGGAACAAAAAACTGGATTACTAACGGTAGCAGTGCATCAACATATATTGTAATTGCACAAACCGACATAGAAAAAGGACACAAAGGAATCAATGCTTTTATAGTAGAAAAAGGTTGGGCAGGTTTTGAAATTGGTCCTAAAGAAAATAAAATGGGAATTAGAGGAAGTGATACCCACTCCTTAATGTTCTCGGATGTTAAAGTACCAAAAGAAAACAGAATTGGCGAAGACGGTTTTGGATTCAACTTTGCTATGGGCGTTTTAAACGGAGGTAGAATTGGTATTGCATCGCAAGCATTAGGAATAGCAGCTGGAGCATACGAATTAGCTTTAGCGTATAGCCAAGAGCGAAAAGCGTTTGGAAAAGAAATTTTTAAACACCAAGCCATTGCCTTTAAATTAGCCGATATGGCAACGCAAATTACGGCAGCTCGTATGTTGTGTTTTAAAGCTGCAGCAGAAAAAGACGCTGGCGAAGACATTTCACAATCGGGTGCAATGGCAAAACTATACGCATCTGAAGTGGCAATGAATACTACTGTAGAAGCAGTTCAAATACACGGAGGAAACGGTTATGTTCGCGAATATCATGTAGAACGTATGATGCGTGATGCTAAAATTACTCAAATTTACGAAGGAACATCAGAAATTCAACGCATTGTAATTTCTAGAAGTTTAATTGACTAAAATTTTTAAATATAAAATTCTAAACCGCTCAATTGAGCGGTTTTTTTTATAAATTTAACTTAATTTTTATTGCTATTTAATGGAAAATAGTACTTTTATAAAAACTAATTTTTATGAAAAATCTTAAAAGCAATATTATATTTAAAATATTCACCATTTTTATTTTGGTTTTAATATTATTAATTCCAACAGTAATGGTAAGAAGTATTATTGACGAAAGACAATACATACAACAAGACGCCATAAGAGAAGTAAGCGAAAAATGGAGTAACGAACAGTCTTTGTCCGGACCCTATTTATCTATTCCATATAAAAGGTATGTTAAAAAATACAACGCTAAAGATTCTACAAACGTAGTAGTAACCATAAAAGAATGGGCGCATTTTTTACCCGAAAACCTAACAATAAACGGAAATATAAAACCCGAAAAACGCAACCGACACATTTACGAAGTTGTTGTTTATGAATCCCAACTAGACATCAGTGGTAATTTTAATAACATCGATTTTTCTAAATTCGAAATAGATAACAAAGACGTACTTTGGGACAAAGCCACCCTAAACATGGGAATAAGCGATTTAAAAGGAATCGAAAAACAAATTCAACTCAATTGGCAAGACCAACCCGTTTGGTTTAATTCTGGCACATCAAACAACGAAGTGGTTTCTACAGGTATAAATACCATAGTAAACATTAAGCCCGACAGCATACAAAACTATACTTTTACAACAAAGCTAGATTTAAAAGGGTCGCAACACCTTTATTTTACGCCAATAGGTAAAACTACCGATGTAAAACTAACCTCAAACTGGACAACGCCTAGTTTTACAGGAACCTACCTACCAGACAATCATACAATTAACGAAAATGGTTTTACAGCAAACTGGAATATTTTACACTTAAACCGAAACTATCCACAAGAATGGACAGGCGCTAATTATGCAATAGAAAATAGTCAATTTGGAACCGATTTATTGTTGCCAGTAGATAATTACAAAAAATCCGACCGTGTAGCAAAATATGCGATACTGTTAATAGTGCTTACCTTTATCACCTTCTTTTTTGTAGAAGTGCTCAAAAAAACATTCATACACCCCATACAATATTTATTAGTAGGTATAGCATTAATTGTATTTTACACACTGCTCATATCCTTTAGCGAACATATAGCTTTTAATTATGCATACATACTTTCCACATTGTTAACCTTAGGTTTAGTAGGTTTATATACAAAAGCCATATTAAAATCCAACCAAATAAGTTTGTTAATAGCAGGTATATTAACCATACTATACACGTTTATATTTACCATAATACAATTAGAAAGTTACGCGTTATTAATTGGCAGTATAGGAATGTTCTTAATTTTAAGCCTGGTAATGTACATGTCTCGTAAAATTGACTGGTACAGCATTAAATTAGGAAAAGAAACAGAAGATTAGGGCATGTCCCTCATGCTTCGGGTCGGGCTTTACGCTATATCTTTACCTGCGTTACACTTTGGTAAAGGATACTGCTGCAATCCCTCATGTTTTAATAAAGATTATTATTAATACACTTTATCTTATTTATTTGTAATTTGTAGTATATAATGTGTTTTTTTACAAATTTAATTTTAATTAGTTTTTTTTAAATTAAATTATTATATATATATGTATTTTTGGGAAAGGCTAGGATTTAGAGAAAATCCGTATAATACAAAACCATTAAATGTTAACTCCCAAGATGTTGAACTTCTAATGGGAAGAAATAAAAAACAAATTCAATTTTTAAATGTAATAGATTCTAACAATGAGGGTGTTTTAGTTCTTTCTGGTGTTCCAGGTGTTGGTAAAACTAGTTTTTTTAATATTCAACAATTTTTACTTGAAAGTGGTCACGCTCCTTTTGGTCCTAGAATACTAGCGGCAAGACAGCTTTGTCATGTTAATCCATATGATGAACCAAGGTTGATTGCTGAAAGATGCATTCAGTCACTCTGTAAATTAATTCAATTATATTGTAGTAATACGAGAG
>CBFIIG010000121.1:0-5198 GCA_965662615.1 Flavobacterium sp. | reverse complement strand
TCAACTTCGGCTAAAACTAAACCTTGGTTTGAACCCTCAAAAACATCAACTTCGTATAAAAATCCTTCGAACGGAATTTCGTAACGTGTTTTTTCTATAGCACCTGGTAAGCACAACACAAACAAAGCTTTCGCTTCTGGCAAAGGCAATTCTCGCTCCCACTCCATTCGTTGCAATCCGTCTGCAGACGAAGCCCCTTTAATGGTTAAAAACCCTTTGTTATTTTTAATACGCACACGCACCGTTCGTTCTGCGTCGGTACATAAATAACCTTGTTTAATAGTAAAAAAAGCAGAACTTAATGCTTTAAAATCAACTTTTTCTACCAAAAATTTACGTTCTATTTCTATCATAATAAGTAGCTATTTCCTGCTGTTCGCTATAAGTTTTCTCGTTTTTGCTAGTTGTTTTAAACCCTTTAGTTGTGCTTCCGTTGGTCGCAACCTAAAGCGTAAAACAACAAAACCAAAAACAGCAAAAAGCTTTCCGCTTCCATCAGGGCTAGTTATACAAAAATACTATAAATTTGTAATATGTCCACCACAATACAAAACCGAAAAATAATTCACATAGACATGGATGCATTTTATGCCTCCGTAGAAGAATTAGATTTTCCACACCTCAAAGGAAAACCTTTAGCAGTAGGCGGTTCCGAAAATCGTGGTGTACTTTGTGCAGCCAACTACGAAGCCCGAAAATTTGGTGTTCGTTCTGCCATGAGTGGTATACAAGCCAAACGAAACTGTCCGCATTTGGTATTTATGCCGCCCCGTTTTGATCGATATAAAGAAATATCTAAAAAGATACGAGCCATTTTTTTCGAATACACCGACTTAGTAGAACCGCTCTCTTTAGACGAAGCTTACTTAGACGTAACCCAAAACAAAAAAAACAGCAGCAACGCAACTGCATTAGCTCAAGAAATAAGACAACGCATTTTTACCGAAACAGGTCTTACCGCTTCGGCGGGTATATCTGTGAATAAATTTGTTGCCAAAATAGCGTCAGACTTTAATAAACCCAACGGACAAAAAACCGTAAAACCCGAAGAAGTAGAGTCTTTTTTAGATGTATTAGATATTAAAAAATTCTACGGAATAGGTAAAGTAACCGCAGACAAAATGTATCAATTGGGTATTTTTACAGGTATAGATTTAAAAAACAAAACATTGCCCGAATTAGAAAAGCACTTTAAAAATTCGGCAGCATACTATTTTAATATTTCACGAGGCATACACCACTCGGCGGTAAAACCCAACCGTAAAATAAAATCGATTGGAGCAGAACGCACATTTAGCAAAAATCTTTCGTCTGAAATTTATATGGAAGAACGGCTAATGAACATAGCCGAAGAGCTAGAGAAGCGTTTGCAAAAAAACAAAATATCGGGTAAAACCATAACCTTAAAAATAAAATATTCCGATTTTAGTTTACAAACCCGTTCCAAAACCTTGCTCTATTTTATAAACGACAAACATTTACTTTTCGATGTAGTGAAAGAACTTCTGTATCAAGAAAAATTAAGAGATTCTGTTCGCCTTTTAGGTATTTCTGTAAACAACCTCAACATACATCAAAAAACAAATGCAGAAGCACCTAAAAGTCTTTCGGTGCAATTAAAGCTAGCCATTTAACTTATTATACGTAATAGAATTTAAACTATTAAACCATCAAAATATAAAAAACTCCCGATAATAAATACCGAGAGTTTCCAACTAATTAATAAAAAGTAATTACTTCTTATTCTCTTCAGCACCAATAATTAATGGTGTTTTACCGTCTGTAATAATTGTTTTTGCGTTAGATGAAGTAGACAAATCTCTAAAAGCTTCAATGGCTTTTAATTGTAAAATACCTGGCGTTAAACCCTCTGTAATAATAATTTGAGCATCTCTTTCTCCTTTAGCTTTAATTATTTTTCTATCAGCTTCTAGTTTTTCTTGATCTAAAACAAATTCCATTCTCATGGCATCTTGTTCGGCTTGTAATTTTCTTTCAATTGAATTTGCTAATCCGCTTGGCAGTTGAATTTGCTTCATTAAAACAGCAATTAACTCTATCCCATCTGCTTGCAATTCTAAATTCACTTTCATTTTTTTCAATATCTCGTTTTCAATGTCTGCTCGCATTCCCGAATGCATGTCTTTTGCGTAAAACTTTGCACAAACATCTGATGCAGCAGATCTAAAAACACTTGTAATTATAGACTCATAGTTTTGACCCAAATTCTCTAAAACTGATGAAACCTTAGTGCCTTGTAATCTGTATAATATTGAAATTTCAGAGTTTACACTTAAACCCTCTTTGCTTGGTAAACTTAAAACCAATTTAATATTACTTGTCTGAGTAGATTCTTTAATTACTTTACTCACAAAAGGATTATAAAAAACAACTCCTTGCGATTGAACTTCTTTAGAAAACTTACCTAAAGTTTGTTTTATACCAACCTCACCGGGTCTAATAACAGCACAACTGCTTAGTACTAAAAACCCTAAAACCGAAAATAAACTTATCTTTTTCATAGCTTTTATTTTTTATTACCGTAAAGATAAAACATAATAAGGAGCTGTTTTTATTGAACTTTATTATGAAATGTATAAATATATTTTATATATTGATAATATATCATTAACATATTTTTATGATTTGTTATTACAGATTGAAATTGCCTTTTTATATTGATTTCGACTTTATGACTCATTTGTGCTAGGGATTGCAGCGGCATCCTTTTGTAAGGAACGAACAAAAGATACAGCGAAAAGCCCGACCCGAAGGGAAGCACACAAAAAAGAAGAAGAATACACAAAAAAGTATAAAAAAATTGGTAATTTCACATTTTAAAACATTTTTATGAAGAAATTGGCTTTGCATTGGAAAATACTAATTGGAATGGCTCTTGGAGTGCTTTTTGCCTTATTGTGCGCACAATTCAGTTGGGGGAAAGAATTTATTGTAGATTGGATTAAGCCTTTTGGAACCATTTTTATTAATTTACTAAAACTAATTGCGGTACCTTTAATTTTGGGGTCGCTTATAAAAGGAATTTCCGATTTAAAAGACATTTCGAAACTATCGAAAATGGGCTTTAGAACCATAGGAATGTATTTGGTAACAACCGTTTTGGCGGTTTCTATAGGTTTGGCAATTGTAAATATTATAAAACCAGGTAGTTTTATTTCCGAAGAAACCCGAACCGAATTGGTAAATAGCTACGCTAACGATGCCAATAGCAAAATTGAGGCCGCAGGTAAACAGAAAGAAGCTGGACCTTTAAAGGCATTAGAAGATATTGTACCTGACAATATTATTAAAGCAGCGGCAGATAACGGAAATATGCTTCAGGTTATCTTTTTCGCTATATTTTTTGGGGTTTCACTTATACTTATTCCAGAAGCAACTGGAGCCCCTGTAAAAGCCTTTTTTGATGGTTTTAACGAGGTTATTTTAAAAATGATAGAGATTATTATGCTAGCAGCTCCTTATGGTGTTTTTGCACTATTGGCTGCGTTGGTAGTAGAGTCGCCTAGTGCCGATTTGTTTCAAGCTCTTGCCATGTACGGACTGTCTGTGGTTTTGGGGTTAATTCTTTTAATTGGAGTATATATCTTAATGGTAAAATTATTTACCAAAAAAAGCCCAAAATTCTTTTTAAACGGAATTTCACCTGCTCAATTACTAGCGTTTTCTACCAGTTCTAGTGCTGCAACGTTACCAGTTACCATGGAACGTGTAGTAGATAATTTAGGTGTGGATGACGAAGTAGCTAGTTTTGTATTACCTATTGGTGCAACCATAAACATGGACGGAACCAGTTTATACCAAGCCGTTGCGGCGGTTTTTATTGCTCAGGCATTTGGAATGGATTTAACTCTAGGTGCTCAACTAGGAATCATTGCAACAGCAACGTTAGCTTCTATAGGTAGTGCCGCTGTACCGGGTGCAGGTATGGTTATGCTTGTAATTGTTTTGGCTCAAGCCGGAATTCCAGAAGCGGGATTGGCTCTTATTTTTGCAATTGATAGGCCTTTAGATATGTGTAGAACTACGGTTAATGTAACAGGAGATGCTGCAGTAAGCATGGTAGTAGCTAAATCGGTTGATAAACTCGCCTAGCAAATGAAAGACTTTCACTGGACGCAACTTTTTAATCCCGAATTCTATATTACAATGGAACTAAACGGAATGCCTATTGGTATTTACGTGGTGCTTTTTATTGTTTTTGCAGAAACGGGTTTGTTTGCAGGTTTCTTTTTACCCGGTGATAGTTTATTGTTTTTATCGGGCATTTACAGCTCGGAACTTATTAGTACTTTTTTTATTTTAAAAAGCGACTTTTCTACGGTTACCCTTTTGGCTTTACTTATCGCTATTTCAGCTACTTTGGGGAATATTTTTGGCTATTGGTTTGGCGCACGAAGTGGCGAATATTTATACACCAAAAACGACAGCTTCTTTTTTAAGAAAAAATACCTTTTTCAATCGAAAACCTTTTTTGAAAAAAATGGTGGAAAAGCCATTATTTTAGCTCGTTTTTTACCCATAGTTAGAACCTTTGTGCCTATAATTGCCGGTATTGTAAAAATGAACAAAACCAGATTTATGTTATATAATGTTTTAAGTTCGTTGCTTTGGTCGTTTACATTGGTTTTTGCTGGACATTATTTATACACCGTATTTTTAGACAGTTTTAATCTGGATTTAAAAAAACACATAGAAACCATTGTTTTAAGTTTAATTGCTATAACTACTTTACCGTTAGTTTGGAATTATATTAAACAAAAAAGGAACAACTAATGCTGAGTTATTGGGAACAAAAAACATGGTTTTCTGACATTGATTTTACGGTTATAGGCAGCGGAATTGTAGGCTTAAATTGTGCCATTGCAATAAAAGAAAAGCAATCCAATGCTAAAGTGCTTATTTTAGAAAAAGGACTATTACCACAAGGCGCAAGTACCAAAAATGCAGGTTTTGCTTGTTTTGGGAGTTTGTCTGAACTTATTTCCGATTTAAAAACACATACAGAACAAGAAGTTACGCAGTTGTTAGAAGACCGTATAAACGGACTAAAAGCACTTAGGAACTTATTAGGCGACTCTACTATAGATTTCCAACAAAACGGTGGTTATGAGCTTTTTTTACCTCATCAAAAAGAGTTATATAATAATTGCCTTTTAGAACTGAAGCTTATTAACACT
>CBFIIG010000120.1:0-5204 GCA_965662615.1 Flavobacterium sp. | reverse complement strand
CCAAAACGATTGTAAGTGGTGTCAATAGCATCACGTGTGGTTCCTGCAATGTCTGTTACTACAAATCGATCTTCACCAATTAGGGCATTTATAAATGATGATTTACCTGCATTTGGACGTCCTACTACACAAAAACGAGGTAATTCTACTGTTTCTTGTACTTCGGGCAACTCAGGTAATACTCGAACGAGTTCGTCTAAAATTTCTCCTGTTCCACTACCGCTTATTCCTGCAAAGGTAAAATAGTCGCCTAAACCTAGGTTGTAAAATTCTACAGCATTTGCCTCTCTTTTGGCATCGTCAACTTTGTTAACGGCTAAAATTATGGGTTTTGTTACTTTACGCAATACTTTGGCAACGGCTTCGTCTAAAGGTGTTAAACCTTCGTCACCATCTACCATAAATATAATAACGTCTGCCTCGTCTATGGCTAAATCTACCTGACGGCGAATTTCTCCTTCAAAAACATCGTCTGAACCTTTTACGTATCCTCCGGTGTCTATTACCGAAAATTCTTTTCCGTTCCACTCACTTTTTCCATAGTTACGGTCGCGGGTTACTCCGCTTACTGAATCTACGATTGCCTCACGGCGTTGTATGAGTCGGTTAAAAAAGGTAGATTTCCCTACATTGGGTCTTCCTACTATGGCTACGATATTGTTCATGACAAGGGTGTTATTTTTGGCAAAAATACTGATTTTTGCTTAGTATTGCTATTTATTATGTGTTTTGCGTGAGGGATTGCAGCGGCATCCTTTGCTGTAGCGTTAGCAAAAGCAAAGATAGAACGGAAAGCCCGACCCGAAGTATGAGGGGCACGCCCTACTTATATGTTATTTTTGGTTGTAACCAAAACGTTTTAACTGGTTGGCATTGCTGCGCCAGTCTTTGTTTACTTTTACGTATAATTCTATGTGTACTTGCTTGCCAAAGAATTTCTCTAAATCGGCACGGGCTTGCATTCCTACGCGTTTTAATGCAGCGCCTTTGTGTCCAATTATAATTCCTTTTTGGGTGTCGCGTTCTACCATTATTACACTTCGCATGCGTATGATGGTTTCGTCTTCTTTAAACTCTTCGGTGTCTATTTCAACAGCGTACGGAATTTCTTTATTGTAATTAATTAAGATTTTCTCGCGTATGCATTCGTTTACAAAAAAGCGTTCAGGCTTGTCTGTTAAGGCATCTTTTGGGTAAAAAGGCGGACTTTCTGGCAACAATTCTACTATGCGGTCTAAAACGGTTTGCACGTTGAAGTTTTGTAAGGCAGAAAGCGGATAAATTTCGGCATTTGGTACTTTTTCTGTCCAATACGCCATTTGCTCTTCTAGCTGCTCTTGGTTGCTGCTGTCTATTTTGTTTAGCAGTAAAACTACGGGTATTTTGGCGTGTATTATTTTGTTGTAAAAGGCTTCGTCTTTTAGGTCTTGCTCGCCAATTTCTACCATGTAAATTAGCACGTCTGCGTCTTCAAATGCCGATTTTACAAAGTCCATCATGGATTTTTGCAACTCGTAGGCTGGTTTTATTATTCCTGGTGTGTCTGATATTACGATTTGAAATTCGTCTGAATTTATGATTCCTAATATACGGTGACGTGTGGTTTGTGCTTTGCTGGTGATTATAGAAAGGCGCTCGCCCACTAATGCGTTCATTAGTGTAGATTTACCTACGTTTGGGTTTCCTATAATGTTTACAAATCCGGCTTTGTGTGACATGCTTTTGTGCTTTTGCAGTTGTTTGTGTAAAATTATTCGGCTGTTGCCATTAATTTACTTGAACTTCTGTATAAAAATTTAGTGTAAATATGACGGCGTGCAAAACGACTTGGCGATTCTGCATTTACCATTTTTACATAAGTGTTTTTTGGTACACCAAAGTATTCAAACTTAGAACCGTCTAAAAACTGAATGTATAAAACGGTGTTGTCCATGTAAAAATCTTCTATATTGTAATTAGAAATTACAGCCTCGTATGCATCTTTTACTTTGGCTTGCGTTTCTGGCGCTATGCTTACTAAAAAGTGGTATGCCTCTATGGTTAACTTGCTTTTTTCTTCGGCTAATAAACGTTCCTGAGCATCGGCAATGGTGTCAGGGTGCTCCATTTTCATGTTGTTACGGTAAATAGTTTTCAACTCTTTTAATGTAACGGTTTTGTCAACATTTAATAGTTTACGGTACTCGGCAATTTTTTTAGTATTCATAGTTTATGCAATATGTGCTGTTTTTGTTTGTAATAAATCACAGCAACTGTTGTTTTTAATTTTTTGCAAAGGTAGTTCTTTTATTTTGAGATTGATAGAGAAATTTTTATTGTTTTTGAGTGCTTCCCCTCCTTCGTCGGGGTCGGGCTTTTGGCTTTATCTTTTTTTAGAAAAAAAGGATGCCGCCGCAATCCCTAGCACAAAGTAGAGTGTTAAAATAAATGCATAAAAAAAGCTCCATATTTCTATGAAGCTTTACTTAGTAGTCCGCCACGGCGGAGACTCGAACCAGTGTCCGCGGCGGCGGATAAGAGTCCAACGAGCTAGATATTTAATAAAGTTTTAATAAAATCTCTTCCTTTTCCAGTTTTTAAATACTTCTCATACTCCATTGCTTCTTTTTTAGTGGTAAAAAAAGAAACATAAATAACCTCCCAAGGTCTGTAACGTATCGTATAGCCTTTTGTAGCAAATTTATTGTGAGAATTAAATCTACTTATCAAATCTGAAGTAAATCATACATAGGTTTTACCATAACTAATAGAGCGTAAAATATAAACAACATATTGATTCATAAGCCGTAAAACAAAAAAGCTCCATATTTCTATGAAGCTTTGCTTAGTAGCGGGAACAGGACTCGAACCTGTGACCTTCGGGTTATGAGCCCGACGAGCTGCCTACTGCTCTATCCCGCGTTGTATGGTGCAAATATACAACGGATTTTTCTACTGCCAAACATTATTCTACTTATTTTTTATAATATATTTAAAACAACTGATAATCAGTCATTCATTTTAATAAATAAACTATATTTGATTACTAATCTTTAACTATTTTATTATGGAAATGAATATTATACCTATAATTGTTGCCGCTTTGGCTACTTTAACGGTTGGTTTTGTTTGGTATGGTCCTCTTTTTGGAAAGGCTTGGATGAAAGAAAATAATTTTACAGAAGCCGAATTAAAAACGGAAACATGCTTAAAATTTTTGGTTTAACTGTTTTATTCTCTTTTTTTATCGCTTTTTTTATTCCCAATTTTGCCATACATCAAATGGGTGTATTTCAATTGGTTGGCGGCGATACAACAAACCCAGATTATATTACTATGATGGAGTCTCATGGAAATACTTTTAGAAGCTTTAAACATGGAGCGCTTCACGGTTTTACGGCTAGTGTGCTTTTTGCCTTTCCTATGATTGCTATAAACGGACTCTTTGAGAGAAAAAGCTGGAAATATATTTTTATCCATTCTGGCTATTGGGCGGTTTGTATAACTCTAATGGCTGGAATTATTTGTGCATGGAAATAATTTAGTTACTTTTTATCTTCTAAAATAAATAATCGCCTTATGTTTGTAAGGCGATTTTATTTATGAAGAACTATACTTTTAAAATACACCAAACTACAGTTGCTTTACCCCAAAAATGGGACGAAATTGCAACGGAAAATGTTTTTTTACAAAAAAAATACCTTGCTGTTTTAGAACAAAGTGCACCCGAAAATATGAAATGCTTTTATATAAGTATGTATAAAAACAATGATTTAGTTGGTGTAGCCATGGCTCAATATATTGATGCTACTAAAATTGAATCGTTTAACGGAAAAACCATATTTTGTGGAGTGAGGCAGTTTTTTGTAAACAAATTTAGCGCACATGTGTTGTTTATGGGAAACAATATGCTTACTGGTTATAATAGTTTTGTTTTTAACGGCGATGAAAACAAGTTACTTCAATTACTTAAAAATGCGAAAAACGGCATTGTTAAACTGCTTAAAACAGAAAACAAAAGAGTAAATCTCTGCGTATTTAAAGATTTTTACCAAGAGCATACTCAAAACAATGATTTAATATTTAAAGACTATTTTAAATTTACCACACAACCCAATATGGTTTTTAAATTAGATAAAAATTGGAAAACTGAAGCAGATTACAAAGGTGTTTTAGTTAAAAAATACCGCCAACAACATAACCGAGCCCGAAACAAAACTACTGACATTGTAAAAAGAAGATTGAGTTTTGAAGAAATAAAAACAAACGAAGAGCGTTTATACGAACTGTATTTAAACGTGGTGAAAAATGCACCTTTTAATACTTTTTTCTTAACTAAAAATCATTTTTCAATCTTAAAAGAAAATTTGGGTGACGCTTTTTTACTGTATGGCTATTTTACTGAAGAAAAATTAATTGGCTTTAATACACTCATTAAAAATGGTGCTGTTATGGAAACTTATTTTTTAGGTTATGACGACACCATTCAAAAAGAAAAAATGCTTTACTTAAACATGCTTTTTGACATGGTTGCCTACTCTATAAACAAGCAGTTTAAAAAAATTATTTTCGGAAGAACAGCTTTAGAAATAAAAAGCAGTGTTGGCGCTGAACCAATAATTACTTATGGTTACATAAAGCACGAAAACCGTCTTATAAATACTTTTCTACCTACTATTTTTAAACAAATGAATCCTAAGGTAGAGTGGCAAAAAAGAAGCCCTTTTGCTAATTAATTTACTTTTCTAATATCGTTTATAATTTTTAAATGGTGTTGGGTGTGAATGTTTAAAAATTTTAACGTTTTAGCTTTATTAAAGTCGCCAAAATACGGGTGGCTAAAAAACAAGTTTTCGTTTGCTTTTTGCAATAAACTTAAATTATTTTCTGCTGTTTTATATTGCTGTTTTAATTGATCTGTTGTTATTTCTTCTTTTGTATAGGTTCCTTTTGGCGCTCTGCCCTTACCTCTTGGTAAATAATTAAACGTTATAAACCACCAGCCTAAAAAAGAAAATTTGGGTTTATAAAATGCTTCGTTCGAATTTAAAAGTAAATTACATACGCCATTATATACTTTTAAAATGTGATCTAAATGCCAATATACAGAAGCTTTAGAAACAACATCATTATGCGTCTCGCCATTTTCAATTTCAGCTTTTAGCTTTGTAATTAAAATATTATTGCGCATCTATTTCCATTTGTACGGTTTCCCAATCTTCTAA
>CBFIIG010000119.1:0-5228 GCA_965662615.1 Flavobacterium sp. | reverse complement strand
AATTTTGCTTCAAAACATGAAAAGGCATTACAAACATCGTATTGATGCAATTAATACAGAGCTAATTCCGTTACAACAAAAACTAAAAAAACTAAAAGAAGTCCGTAAAACGGCTTCAAACCAATTGCAGTACGAGTTATTTAATAGCTATGTGTTTTTAAATGCAAAGCAAGAAAAAAGAAGTTTAGGAGAAATATTTAATAATAATCCGCCCGCAGGTGCTGGCGAATGTGCAGCACCTAAATTATTACAATATGCATTTTTAAATAATTTAAAACCCATTACAATGGCAGAATTTTGGTGGGGAATTGCACCAAAATCGTCCATACGTAAACAAGGTAACTACTACCCTGCTTGTATTGCAAAATGCGAACCTATTTTGGGTTTTATGTTAAACCAAACAGCAACAGATGCAAACACATTTAAAATAAATCCGGCTTTAGAAAAAGAACTCCCAATTGTGTATGAAGACGATGATTTATTAGTGGTTAACAAACCCGAAGAATTTTTATCGGTTCCAGGAAAAAATTATACCGATAGCGTACAAGAACGCATACAAAAAAAATACCCAAAAGCTACTGGTCCAATTGTGGTGCATCGTTTAGATATGTCCACTTCTGGTTTATTATTGGTTGCCAAAAAGAAAGAAATTCACAAAGCTTTACAAGCACAATTTATTAATAAAACCATAGTAAAAAGATACGAGGCTATTTTAGACGGAATTTTAACTACTGAAGAAGGAGAAATTTCATTACCCTTATGTTTAGATTATGAAGACCGACCAAGACAAATGGTGTGCTTTGAAAAAGGACGTACAGCAACAACAAAATATAAAAAAATAGCCGAAGAAAATGGTAAAACCAGAGTGCATTTATTTCCAATAACGGGACGTACGCACCAACTGCGCGTGCATTGCGCACATTCAAGCGGATTAGGTTTACCAATAGTTGGTGACGATTTATATGGTACTAAAACCAATCGTTTGCACTTACATGCTGCCTATTTAAAATTTTGGCATCCTACTCAAAATAAAGAAATAGAATTACACTTTCCTGCTCCTTTTTAATTATATTAGTGCTTTAAATTCGTACATAATGAAAAAAATAATAGCTGCTCTTTTAATTACCACAGGCTTTTTACAAGCACAAAGCTTTACACACCGCGATTCGTTAATGGGCGGAAACCCAATAGAACGCTCATGTTTTGACGTGCTCCATTATGGATTAGATATTAAAATAGATGTAGATAAAAGATATATATCTGGTAAAAACGAAATTGTATTTAAAGGCATAGAAAAGTCAAAAACTATTCAGATTGATTTGTTTGAAAACATGGTCGTAGATTCAATAGTATTTGAAAATAAAAAATTAAATTATAAAAGAGACGAAGTAGCTGTTTTTATAACGTTTAATGAAGAAATACAACCTGACAAGCAATATACTTTAAATTTCTATTATTCTGGCTACCCAAAAGTAGCTAAAAATGCACCTTGGGACGGTGGCTTTGTTTTTTCTAAAGACAGTAATAATAAGCCTTTTGTGGGTGTTGCTGTTCAAGGTACTGGCGCTAGTTTGTGGTATCCTGTAAAAGATACGCAAAGAGACGAACCCGATTTTGGTGCTACTATTAAAGTGGCGGTTCCAAACAAATTAACAAATGTGTCTAATGGTCGTTTTAAAGGCAGTACCGATTTAAACAATGGCTATACACGTTGGGATTGGGAAGTTATAAACCCAATAAACACATACGATATTACAGTAAACATTGCAGATTATGTTCATTTTACAGACAAGCTAGATAATTTAGATATTGATTATTATGTACTGCGCGAAAACGAAGAAAAAGCAAAAGAACATTTTAAAGAAGTAAAACCAATGTTGGCTTGTTTTCAGGAAAAATTTGGAGAATATCCGTTTATAGAAGATGGTTATAAATTGGTAGAAACCTCGTATTTGGGTATGGAACACCAAAGTGCTATTGCTTATGGAAACAAGTACAAAAAAGGATATATGGGTTACGATTATAACGGATCGGGTACAGGAATGTTTTTCGACTATATTACCATTCACGAAAGTGCACACGAATGGTTTGGAAACAGCATTACTAGTGCAGATATTGCCGATATGTGGATTCACGAAGGTTTTACAACCTATGCAGAAGCCGTTTTTGTAGAATGCCAAAAAGGTTATGAAACAGCTCTAAAATATGTAAACGCCAACAAACAAAGGGTGAGCAATCGTAAAAATATTGCGGGACACTATAATGTAAATAATGAGCCAGATGGCGAAATGTATAGCAAGGGTGCATTGTTTGTAAATACGCTACGTCATATATTAGACGATGAAGAAAAGTGGTCTAAAATTCTATACGATTACAGTACAACATTTAAGAAAAAAATTGTAACAACACAACAAGTAGAAGCCTATTTTTCTAAAGCTTTTGAAATGGATTTGTCAGCTGTTTTTAATCATTATATATACGAAAAAAGAGTACCTAATTTGGTTTTAAATTTAAAAAACAACAAATTAACCTACCATTTTGATAATGTTACAGACGATTTTACAATGCCTATCTATATATTTGTGAAAGATAAAAAAGTAAAACTTAACAGTAGTAATAAAGTACAAACGATAAAACTAGAGACCAAAAACAAACATGATATTAAAATAGCTTATAATCAGTTTTTAATTTCGTATTAAATAAAAATAACTATATCAAGCATTTATTGTAATAATCTCATTTAAATTTGTGGTATAGCGAGGCGATAATTTTTCTTGTTTCATTTTCCAAATACGTTTTAAATCTTGAGAACCCAAACGTATTTTTTGCTGTCCTAAACTAGCATTAAGCCTATCTATTGTTTTCATAAGTGGAATATGATTTTCGTTACGCGTGTTAAAAAGTGTTGTTTGCACATTATCTTCTGGTGTAAAGTCTTGTATAATAACACCCGCTTTTTTATACATATAGTCTGGTTTATATATTTTTTTTAAAGCGGCTATAGCAAAATTAGATAACTCTAAACTTGAACTAGTTGCGTAGGGTAATTTAACAGAAATACTTCTATTGTATTGGGGTAACTCGGTTCTGTGGCGATTGGTTTGTAAAAAAACAGTGATTGTTTTACAATTGCATTTTTCTTTACGCAATTTTTCGGCACAAGACACTGCGAAGGTACTTACGCGTTCTTTCAGTTCTTCTAAATTAACTATGTTTTTTTCAAAACTACGGGTGGTTGATATATTTTTTTTAGTCTGAATGACTTCTAAGTCTAAAGTAGGTATTCCTTGCAAGTCGTGTTTTAATCGAAGTCCAACCACAGACATTTGACTTTTAACCCAAGAATCTGTAAGCTGCGTAAAAGCATAAGCATTATGAATATTATAAGCTTTAAGACGTTTGGCATGTTTTCTACCAATTCCCCAAATATCTTCAACTTGTAGCCATTTTAAAGCTTTTATACGTTTTTCTTCTGTATCTATACAATAAACGCCTTGGGTTTGAATTGGAAATTTTTTTGCAATACGATTGGCTACCTTAGCTAAAGCCTTGGTAGGTGCAATACCTACACAAATAGGAATTCCTGTCCACTTAACAACTTGGGTTCGCATTTTAGCACCATAGTCTGGTAAATCAAAATGCTCAAAACCACTTAATTTTAAAAAACATTCGTCAATACTATACACTTCCATATCTGGTGAATAATTTTCTAAAATCTGCATTACACGGTTAGACATATCTCCATATAAAGCAAAATTAGCCGAAAATACATGAACATAGTTTTTTTTAAAAAGTGTTTTGTACTCAAAAGCAGGAGCTCCCATTGGTATGCCTATAGCTTTGGCCTCGTTACTACGTGCAATTACGCAACCATCGTTATTAGAAAGTACAACAATGGGCTTACCATTTAACTTAGGGTCAAAAACGCGTTCACAAGAAGCATAAAAATTATTACAATCTACTAAGGCAAACATTATACATTTTTAATTACGTGTGTTACAATTCCCCAAATAATGAGATCATTTTCTTCTTCTATTTTAATGGGCGAATAAGCTTCATTTTCGGGCATAAGCCAAAGTTCATCTTTGGTTTTTTTTATGCGTTTAGCCGTAAATTCTCCGTCTATATAACAGACCGCAATTTTTCCATTTACAGGTTCTAAACTCTTATCTATAATAAGTAAATCACCATTATTTATTCCTGCATCTTTTAAGGATTCTCCTTTTACTCTACCGTAAAAAGTAGCCGACGGATGCTTAATCAAATGCTTATTAAGATCTATACTAACATCAACAAAGTCAAGTGCTGGCGAAGGAAAACCAGCACTAATACCACTTTCAACGAAAGGAAGTGCTAGTTCTGTATCTGTATTTGGCAAAAAAAAAGCAATGGTCTTATCTTGTTTTAGTACAGTGTTTTTCAATTTTATAGGGGCGTTTAATTTGCGAATTAAAAAAAAAAAGAGAAGCATAAAATTAATAAATTAAACCGATACTTTTAACTTTATTATATATATCTATTAACAAAATAGCGGCTAAAATAATCTCTAGTTTATCCGTGAAACGATTTTTTCCTGTTCAAAATCCTGTGTTCAAATTCAAAAAAATAGTATATTTAATAAAATATTTTTAAATTTAGAATATTATAAATACAGTAATGCTGAAAATTATAGCTGTTTAAAAAGCAATTAGATAAAATTTATTAGATTTGTTTTAATACTAATAGTAGGCACGGATTACAAATCCGCGCTATCGGGGCTTCCACCTGTTGGTAGTACGATCTGCGCAATCGGACATAACTTTCTATTCCCAATGGGAAGAGGTATGCCCCACATTTGAAATTAAAAGGAGGAAGTCCAGTGGACTTCAGGTATTTTTATAACAAAAAAAATCCTCAACACAATGTGTTGAGGATTTTAAAGAAAGGCGACGACATACTCTCCCACCTGTTGGCAGTACCATCTGCGCAATCGGACTTAACTTCTCTGTTCGGAATGGGAAGAGGTGAGCCCCGACGCAATAATCACCTTAAGCTCTTTGCAGTGGCTTAACACTGTATATGATTAACATACTGAGATATAAAAGTTAAATTAGAAAGTTGCTTCTGCCGATTTGCATCGGCAGAAGTATTCACATAAGCTTATGGGTTATTAGTACTACTTGACTATGACATTACTGCCTTTACATCTATAGCCTATCAACCTAGTCATCTCCTAGGACCCTTAAAAG
>CBFIIG010000118.1:0-5301 GCA_965662615.1 Flavobacterium sp. | reverse complement strand
CTCGGTTGAAAACGCCCTTTCACCAGATGATTTTGTGGCTAAGTTTATTCCCGAAAAAGCATAACTTTTTGTTTAATTTTAAAATGAAAACATGAAAAAATTAGTCCTTTTGTTATTACTAAGCACTTTTTCTTTTGGGCAAACTAAAGCAGAAAAAGACATCAACACGGTTTTAAACCAATGGCATGCCGCCGCTGCCGCCGCTAATTTTTCTAACTATTTTGATTTAATGACAAGCGATGCCGTTTTTATTGGTACAGATGCAACAGAAGTATGGAATAAAACCGAATTTATGGCTTATGCAAAACCACATTTTGACAAAGGGAAAGCGTGGTCTTTTACATCGCTAAACAGAACTATTTACTTTTCTAAAAACAAAAAAACCGCTTGGTTTGATGAACTTTTAGACACACAAATGGAATTATGCAGAGGAAGTGGCACATTGGTTAAAACCAAAAACGGCTGGAAAATTGCCCATTATGTACTTTCTATGACTGTACCAAACGAAGTAGCCCGTGAGGTTATAAAAACCAAAAAACCGTTAGAGTCTAAAAATAGTTTTAGAGAAAAATAAGTAATAGAATGTTATTTATACGTGTTTTCTTTTAACTGCTTTAACATTTCGGTAGTCATTGTAGCAATATCAAAATCATTTTGCCAACCCCAATCAGCTCTAGCGTTACTATCGTCTATGCTTTCTGGCCAGCTGTCGGCAATTTTTTGTCTAAAATCTGGATTATAATCAATTGTAAAATCAGGAATATGTTTTTTAATCTCCTTGGCCAATTTTGCAGGCGTAAAACTCATAGCCGATAAATTATAAGACGAACGAATTTTTATTGCTTCTTTTGGAGCTTGCATAATTTGAATGGTTGCCTTAATTGCATCGTCCATATACATCATAGGCAAACCTGTGTCTTCTTTTAAAAAACTGGTAAATGTACCGTCTGTTATGGCTTTATGGTAAATGTCTACGGCATAATCTGTAGTACCACCACCAGGTTCTGTAGTCCAACTTACTAAACCTGGGTAACGAATACTTCGAACATCTATACCATATTGTGTACAGTAATATTCGCACCAACGTTCACCTGCTTGTTTACTTATTCCGTAAACCGTAGATGGCTCCATAATGGTATATTGTTGAGTATTTGTTTTAGGTGTTGTTGGTCCAAAAACAGCAATACTTGAAGGCCAAAAAACTTTTTTAATTTTTCCGTCTTTAGCTAAATTTAAAACGTGAAATAATGAGTTCATGTTTAAATCCCAAGCAAATGCAGGGTTTTTTTCGGCTGTAGCCGAAAGCAATGCCGCCATTAAATAGACATCTGTAATATGGTGTTTTTCTATTAAAAACTGAATTTGGTTATAGTCTAAAGCATTAATAACTTCAAAAATACCATTGTTAACCACATCGTTTTCTAACTTTCTAATGTCCGAAGCTACAACATTATCTACACCATATTGCGCTCTTAATTGTGCGGTTAATTCTGTACCAATTTGTCCACATGCACCTATTATCAGTATTTTGGTTGCCATAACTTTAAATTTATAAAACAAAGATACATTTTTCTAATAGTATTTATAATTGATGTTGAAAATTTAAGTGCATTTGTGTTTTCTATAACAATACATTGTGTAAACATTTGTATTTTTGTTGCAAAGTGTAAACAATGAGGGTAATCACCATTTTATTTATTAGTCTATTTCTTTTTTCGTGTAACGGAACCGATGCGCAAAAAGAAGCTTCGGAACGTGAAGTAAAAAAAGAACAGGCTTTATTTGAATTATTAGAAAAAGAATGGCATTTTACTTTTCCAACGGCTTCGCCTAAAGTAAATTTAACCTTGAACGAATGGAACGAATGGCAGCAATTTAAAAACGAATTGAGTCAAAAACCAAAAACATCGCTATCTGCATACAAGCTTAAAATTGCTAACGTTTCTAAAAAATCTGACAGTTTACAGTTTTATGTACCCGAAGTTTATAAAGTTCCTGCTTTAACAAGCCGATTACTTACTTTAGATACGCAGCTTAAAAATTTAGACATGTATTTGCAATTAAAAGAAGTGCCAATAAAAAAAATAAGCCCTTTTTTAAAACAAATTAATACAGAAATAAAAGGTTTGTACAGTCAGTTTGAAGAGTTGGAAGTTTTAAAAAATATACCGTTAGAAGCTCGAGAAAAACAAATGCTAGAAGCTATTGACACTACCAGAAATGCGGATTCTAATAGTATGATGGAGCGTATGAAAAATGACGAATTGAAAAATAAAAAAGAATTTGACTCTATTAAAGATAGCCGAATTTTTAACAGAAAAAGAACGCTTAACAGATAATCCTTATTTTGACGCTAACTTCAATTAATAAAAAATATTCGGAAAAAACCAGCACTAATAAAATAGTGCAATTGCTAACAAATAAAAAGAAAGTTCATGCAAAAGGACTTATTGCTTCGGCAATTTCTTTTGAAGTAAAAGCATGGTTTGAAAAAAGTGACTTACCATTTCTTTTACTTTTTAACGACAAAGAGCAAGCCGCTTACTATTTAAACGATTTGGAGCGTTTATTAAACGACAAAGACGTATTATTTTACCCAGGTTCTTACCGCAGACCTTACCAGATTGAAGAAACCGACAATGCGAATATTTTACTCCGCTCGGAAGTATTAAACCGAATAAATTCTCGAAAAAAACCAGCTATAATTGTTTCGTATGCCGAAGCTATTTTCGAAAAAGTAGTTACCCGAAAAGAACTAGAGAAAAACACCTTAAAACTGGCAGTTAACGATGTTTTATCGTTAGACTTTATAAACGAAACTTTATTTGAATATAATTTTAAAAGAGTAGATTTTGTAACAGAACCAGGCGAATTTTCAGTGCGTGGTGGTATTATAGATGTATTTTCTTTTTCTAACGATCACCCGTATAGAATTGAGTTTTTTGGTAATGAAGTAGATAGCATTAGAAGTTTTGATGTAGAAACACAGCTTTCTAAAGAAATTCTGAAAAAAATTACCATTATCCCTAATGTAGAGAATAAGTTTTTAGACGAAAAACGAGAAAACTTTTTAGACTATATAAGTAACAATACCGTTTTAGTGGTTCAGGATACGGATGTGGTTTCTCAAAAGTTAAAAACACTTTACGAAAAAGCAACAGTCGTTTTTGGTAAAATGAACGAAGAAGTAAAACATTTACCACCTGCCGAATTGTTTGTAAGCGATATTCAATTTTTACACAAAGCCGAATTATTTTCTACTTTAGAACTGGGAAAAAAAGCCCTTTTTAAAGATGCTGAAAGAGTAGATTTTTACATAAAACCGCAACCTTCTTTTAACAAACAATTCGATTTATTATTAAATAATTTAAACGACAATAGAGCTAACGGACTTACAAATATTATTTTTTGTACCAATGAAAGTCAGGCACAACGTTTTCATGATATTTTTGAAAGCATAGACGAAGAAGCTGTAATTGAAAAAAAATACAAAACAATTGTTTCGCCCTTGTATCAAGGTTTTATAGACGAAGAAAACCAAATGGTTTGTTATACCGATCATCAAATTTTTGAGCGTTACCATAAATTTAACCTTAAAAATAACCAACAAAAAAAGCAAAACCTTACCTTAAAAGAGTTAACGCAGCTTTCTACGGGAGATTATGTTACCCATATAGATCACGGAATTGGGCGTTTTGGCGGATTGCAAAAAATAGAAGTGAATGGCGCAAAGCAAGAAGCTATAAAACTGGTTTATGCCGATAATGATATTGTGTATGTAAGTATACATTCGTTACATAAAGTTTCTAAATTTAATGGTAAAGATGGTACGCCTCCCAAAATTTATAAATTGGGAAGTAATGCTTGGAAAGTCTTAAAACAAAAAACAAAATCGAGGGTTAAGCACATTGCCTTTAACCTTATTAAATTATATGCACAACGTCGTTTAGAAAAAGGTTTTGCTTGTGCTCCCGATAGTTATTTGCAAAACGAACTAGAAAGTTCTTTTATTTACGAAGACACACCAGACCAAATTACAGCCACCCAAGATGTAAAAAACGATATGGAAAACGACCGACCAATGGATCGTTTGGTTTGTGGCGATGTTGGTTTTGGAAAAACAGAAGTAGCAATAAGAGCCGCATTTAAAGCTGTTGACAACGGAAAACAAGTTGCAATATTAGTGCCTACAACCATTTTAGCTTACCAACACTTTAGAACATTTACCGAACGATTAAAAGATTTACCTGTAAATGTAGATTACCTCAACCGTTTTAGAACTGCAAAACAAAAAAGAGAAGTAATAGAAAAACTAGCAACAGGTGAATTAGATATTGTTATTGGAACCCATCAGTTGGTAAATAAAAACGTGGTTTTTAAAAACCTTGGCTTGTTAATTATAGACGAAGAGCAAAAGTTTGGTGTAAACGTAAAAGACAAACTTAAAACCATATCGGCATTAGTAGATACGCTAACCTTAACGGCAACACCCATACCTAGAACCTTGCAGTTTTCATTAATGGCAGCGCGAGATTTATCGGTTATAACTACGCCTCCGCCCAACCGTTATCCTATAGAAACCAATGTAATTCGCTTTAGCGAAGAAACCATTAGAGATGCTGTAACCTATGAGATTCAGCGAGGTGGTCAAGTATTTTTTATAAATAACCGAATAGAAAATATTAAGGAAGTAGCAGGTATGATTCAGCGTTTGGTACCCGATGCAAAAGTAGGAATTGGTCACGGTCAAATGGACGGCAAAAAATTAGAAGAGTTAATGTTGGCTTTTATAGAAGGTGAATTTGATGTTTTGGTAGCCACTACTATTATAGAAAGTGGTTTAGACGTGCCAAATGCCAATACCATTTTTATTAATAATGCCAATAACTTTGGCTTGTCCGACTTGCATCAAATGCGCGGACGTGTGGGACGAAGCAATAAAAAAGCGTTTTGTTATTTTATAACTCCGCCCGAAACCGTTATGACGCCAGATGCTAGAAAACGTATTCAGGCTTTGGAGCAGTTTAGAGATTTAGGAAGTGGATTTAATATTGCCATGAAAGACCTTGAAATTAGAGGTGCTGGGGATTTATTAGGTGGAGAACAAAGTGGGTTTATAAACGAAATTGGGTTTGAAACCTATCAGAAAATCATGAATGAAGCTATTGAAGAGCTTAAAGAAACCGACTTTAAAGAGCTTTATCCTTCCGAAAGTAATATTGAAACTAAAAAATACATTAAAGACGTACAAATAGATACTGATTTTGAATTGCTTTTTCCAGACGATTATATTAACAATAT
>CBFIIG010000117.1:0-5340 GCA_965662615.1 Flavobacterium sp. | reverse complement strand
AGATGTAGTTGTTTTAAACGATAATTTTAAAATTCACCTGGAAACCAATGCCGAAATCCCGGTTACTATTTCATTCTTAAAAAACGATGAAGTAATTTTAGAAGAATGGATTTTAGCTAAAAACGACAGTATTTATACTTTTCCAAAAATGGAAGCAGATAATGTTATTTTAAACAATAGTAAGATAGTACCCGAATGCAACTTAAGAAACAATATAAAAAACTTAAAACCTTTTCACCTTACCAATAAACCGCTAAAAATTAACTTTTTAAAGGATATTGAAGATTTTAAATCTGAGCAATTATTTTATATCCCCGAATTTGGATATAATTTTTATGATGGCTTAATGACAGGCTTAATGTTAAATAATAGAACATTAATACGAAAACCTTTTTCATTTTCCGTTTCGCCTACTTATTCTGCTAAAACCAAAAGCTTAATTGGTAAATCAATCGTTAGTTATAATCATCTTTTACGAAACAACAACAGACTATATTCTATAATTTATAGCGTTGGTTATGGCACATCGCATTACGCACCACAATCCAGGTATCAGCAATTTGTGCCTCAAGTAGTATTTCAATTTAGAGATCCTAATTTAAGAAAAAACAAAAAGGGTTATGTTCATTTAAAATATGTAGATGTGCACCGAGAAAATGCGTTTTTAGCCATAGATGAAAACACAATAGATTATTCGATTTTAAGTATAAAACAAGGTTTTTCTACAGCTGAAGGCACACAAACTTTTAAACATGAAGCCGATTTACAGTTTTCGGATAAATTTGGAAAAGCCAAAATTGAAATGGAGTACCGAAAACTATTTTTAAATAACCGAGAAATTAAAATAAGAGGTTTTGCAGGTACGTTTTTATACAGGAACACCAACTCTAATTTCTTCGATTTTGGTTTGGATAGACCAACCGATTATTTATTTGAGTATAATTTATTGGGACGAAGCGAATCGAGCGGTTTTTTTAGCCAGGAATACGTTACTGCCGAAGGCGGTTTAAAAAGTAAACTAAACACCCGTTTTGCAAATCAATGGATGGGAACCATTAACACTACTGTGAATGTTTGGAATTGGATTCAGATTTATGGTGATGTAGGTGCTTTAAAAAATAGTTATAACAGTACCCAATATGTTTATGATAGTGGAATACATTTAAACCTAGTTCCCGATTATTTTGAATTGTACTTTCCTGTATATTCGTCAAACGGATTGGCATTGGAACAAGCAAATTATAGTCAAAACATACGTTTTGTGTTAGCGCTTAGTCCAAAAACATTATTGTCTTTATTTACCCGAAAATGGTTTTAGAAATACAATAATCGCAATAGAATCAGCTAAAATTGACTTTAAATTATGAATAACTTAACAAAATAAGCATTTTATTAAAATTGCTTAAAAATCTTATGTTTTAACTATTGCTAATTAAGTTGGGTTTTATTACATTTGTAGCACGTTGATAAATTTTACTATGAGCAATTCAAAAACCACCAAAAAATTATCGTTTGAAGATTTTAAATCCGAAGTAATAAACGATTATACCACAGCAATTATAAGTAGAGAATGTAGTCTTTTGGGACGCAAAGAAGTACTTACAGGTAAAGCCAAATTTGGAATTTTTGGTGATGGTAAAGAAGTACCTCAGTTGGCTATGGCAAAAGCCTTTGAAAACGGAGATTTTAGATCGGGTTACTACCGAGACCAAACCTTTATGATGGCAATTGGCGCTATGAATATAGAACAGTTTTTTGCTGGTTTATACGGTCATACAGATATTAACTTTGACCCAATGAGCGGTGGACGTCAAATGGGTGGACATTTTGCCACTCACAGTTTAGACGAAAACGGAAAATGGAAGAATTTAATGCAACAGAAAAACTCCAGTGCAGACATTTCGCCTACCGCAGGTCAAATGCCTCGATTATTGGGTTTAGCACAAGCATCTAAAATATACAGAAACGTAAAAGGTTTAGAAAACTTTACTTCATTTACCAACCAAGGAAACGAAATTGCTTGGGGAACTATTGGTAATGCCTCAACGTCTGAAGGGTTGTTTTTTGAAACCATAAATGCTGCAGGGGTATTACAAGTACCTATGGTAATGAGTGTTTGGGACGATGAGTACGGAATTTCTGTACATGCAAAACACCAAACTACAAAAGAAAATATATCTGAAATTTTAAAAGGTTTTCAACGTACTAAAACTGAAAAAGGTTACGAAATTTTACGTGCTAAAGGTTGGGATTATGCCGAATTAGTTGCAACATACCAAAAAGCAGCAGAGATTGCTCGTACAGAACATGTACCAGTTTTAATTCACGTAAACGAAGTAACGCAACCGCAAGGACATTCCACATCGGGTAGTCATGAGCGTTATAAAGATGCAGCACGTTTGCAATGGGAAGCCGATTTTGACTGTATTGCTAAAATGGCACAATGGATGACCGAAAATGCCATTGCAACCCCAGAAGAAATTGAAGAAATAAACAAAAACGCTAAAAAAGAAGTTCTTGCTGGTAAAAAAGCCGCTTGGGCAGCTTTTGTTCAACCGTTTAAAGACGAACAAAATGAGTTGGTTGCACTTTTAAACCAATTGGCTCAATATAGTGCAAACAAGGTTTTTATAGAAAAATATGCTAACGAATTAGCTGCAATTAAAGAACCTATTCGAAAAGAAATTCTAGTTACTGCACGTAAAGTACTTCGATTAATGAATGCCGAAAGCGGAAAAACAACTTTAGGAAATTGGATTACAGATTATACCAATAAAATTCAGCCGAAATTTAGTTCACACTTGTTTTCTGAGTCTAATGAAACGATAGAAAAAACAACAGCTGTTGCACCATCTTACAATGATAATGCAGAAGAAGTAGACGCACGTTTGGTATTAAGAGATAATTTTGATGCTATTTTTAATAAATACCCAGAAACCTTAATTTTTGGTGAAGATTCTGGAACTATTGGCGATGTAAACCAAGGTTTGGAAGGCATGCAAGAAAAATACGGAGCACTTCGTGTTTCTGATGTTGGAATTAGAGAAGCAACTATTTTAGGACAGGGAATAGGAATGGCGATGCGAGGTCTTAGACCTATTGCCGAGATTCAGTATTTAGACTATTTATTGTACGCCATACAAATAATGAGTGACGATTTAGCCACTTTACAATACCGTACCAAAGGACGTCAAAAGGCACCACTTATTATTAGAACCAGAGGACACCGTTTAGAAGGCGTTTGGCACTCAGGCTCACCAATGGGAATGATAATAAATGCCGTTAGAGGAATACATGTTTTAGTACCTAGAAATATGACTAAAGCCGCTGGTTTTTATAATACTTTATTAGAAACAGACGAACCTGCATTGGTTGTAGAATGTTTAAACGGCTACCGTTTAAAAGAAAAAATGCCAACTAACTTGGGCGAATTTAAAACACCTATTGGTAAAATAGAAGTTGTTAAAGAAGGAAAAGATATTACCTTGGTTTCTTACGGAAGTACATTACGTATGGTAGAGCAAGCAGCCAAAGAACTTTTAGAAATGGGTATAGATGCCGAAGTGATAGATATACAGTCTTTACTACCTTTTGACCTTTCGCATGATACTGTAAAAAGCGTAGCTAAAACCAATCGCTTATTAGTAATAGACGAAGATGTACCAGGCGGAGCAAGTGCTTATATTTTGCAAAAAATTGTAGAAGAGCAAAACGCATACAAGCATTTAGATGCTGCTCCTGCTACCTTAACGGCAAAAGCACACCGACCTGCTTATGGAACAGATGGTGATTATTTTAGCAAACCAAGTATTGAAGATATAATAGAAAAAGTACACGGCATTATGCATGAAGCCAAGCCAACTGCTTTTCCGAGTTTGTACTAAATTAAGAAATAGATAAATAAATGCTGTAGCTGTATTAAATTAAAACAGTTGCAGTATTTTTTTTTAACTTAAAAAGCGATACTCTAAAATAATATGTATTTTTACCTAAAATTTATATAATGATTACACTGTCTGGCATAATATGGAACCCCAATGAAGGAATTGATTTGGGCTTTTTTCAAATACGATTTTATAGTTTAATGTTTGTAGTAGCCTTTTCTTTTGGCTGGTACATTACAAAAGCTATTTTTGATAAAGAAAAACAAAACCAAGAAATGCTCGACAAACTATTTATGTACACCGTTTTAGGTACATTATTAGGCGCACGTTTGGGTCATGTGTTTTTTTACGACTGGGATTATTACAGCCAACATTTAGTTGAAATATTATTACCAATAAGAGAAACTGCAAATGGCGGTTACGAGTTTACAGGTTTTGCTGGTTTAGCCAGTCATGGTGCGGCAATAGCTATTATTTTAATAATGTTTCATTACAGTAAAAAAATTATTAAAAAACCGGTTTTATGGGTTTTAGACCGCATAGTAATTCCGGTTGCAAGTGGAGCCGTTTTTGTGCGTTTGGGTAATTTTATGAATTCGGAAATTATAGGTAAACCCGCAGATGAAACAGTGTTTTTAGCGACTAAATTTATTAGAGGCGAAGATACCTTGAAACCATATCAAGCCATGCAGTTAACGCAAACTACAACTCCAAATGGTGCATTTAGCCAAATAGAAAACGCCCCTCAATTTGCAACAATTTTAAACGATATTCCGTTTAGGTATCCTGCACAATTATACGAGGCAATTTGCTATGTGTTTGTTTTTGTAATTCTATTTTTTATGTATTGGAAAACACCCGCAAGAGAAAAATCGGGTTTATTGTTCGGGACTTTTTTAGTGCTTTTATGGACCGTTCGCTTTTTTGTAGAGTATGTAAAAGAAAGCCAAGGCGGTTTTGAAAATGCACTTGGCCTGTTATCTACTGGGCAATGGCTTAGTATTCCATTTATATGTATTGGGTTATTTTTTATGGTAAAACCATTTGTGAAGAAAGCTGTTTAATTTACTCAATTGCAAATTTCACAAAAACACGAGATGTTACATTTATAGGTTTAAACTCAATTTCTGGAGCTATATATCCTTTAGCTGACAACGAAGAAACACCTCTGATTGAAACTCCAGCTGCAGAACCAGCCAAACCATTTAAGTAACCATTTGAGTTATTTTCTGTAATATGTATGGCTCCCTTTATTTTTTGATTTAATGGTTGCAACAAAGCTTCTGCTTGTGCTTTTGCACGTTGCATGGCTTTTGTTCTAAGTGCTAGTTCTAAGGCGTCAATTTTACAGTATTCCGTTTTTTCTAAATTTACATTAGAAATACCAACCTCTTCTAAAGCTACAATAACTTTTCCGGCTGTTTGAGAATCAAAAAGTTTTAAACTATAACTTTTA
>CBFIIG010000116.1:0-5379 GCA_965662615.1 Flavobacterium sp. | reverse complement strand
TAGAGCCATGGAAATGATACTTTCTGCCGCAATGATAGACGCACAAACAGCCCTTTCATACGGTTTAGTAAACCACGTGGTAGAAACAGAAGAGCTGCACGATTTTGCGTTTAAAATAGCCGGTAAAATAGCCAAAAATTCTACCGTAGCTATTGGAAAAGCCATACAAGCAGTTAATGCAAATTACAAAGATGGTGTAAATGGTTTTGCCACCGAAATAGTGCTATTTGGAGCTAGTTTTGCCACTGCAGATTTTAAAGAAGGTACAACCGCTTTTATGGAAAAAAGAAAAGCTGAATTTCCAGGGGCTTAATAAATATTAAAACATATAAAAAAGCTGCATTTAGCAGCTTTTTTTATGCTTCTCCTTCCCACTCCTTATAAAACTGATTTAAAAATTGTTCCATAAACAAATGCCTTTCGGCAGCCATTTTTTTACCTGTTTGGGTATTCATTTTATCTTTTAAAAGTAAAAGTTTTTCGTAAAAATGATTGATTGTTGGTGCGGTACTGTTTTTATATTCTTCTTTAGTTTGGTTGGGTTTTGCAACAATATTTGGGTCGTATAATGCCCTGTTTTTAAAACCACCATAGTTAAATGTTCTAGCTATCCCAATAGCTCCCAATGCATCTAATCGGTCGGCATCTTGAACAATGTCCAGTTCAATAAAGTTATAGTTTGATGTATAACCACCTTTATAAGAGATGTTTTCTATAATTTTTATAACCCCATCTATTATAGTTTCATCTGCATTTTGTTCTTTTAAAAAACGGGCAGCTACTTTTGGACCAATAGTTTCATCACCATTATTAAATTTACTATCAGCAATATCGTGTAGTAAAGCACCTAAAGCTACTATTTCCATATTGCAATTACCTTCTTTTTTGGCAATAGTTAAAGCGGTTTTATAAACACGCTCTATGTGAAACCAGTCGTGACCGCCTTCGGCATTTTTAAGTGTGTTTTTTACAAATGAAATGGTAGTATCAATTAGATTCATTTTTTTCTAAAAAATAGGTGTAAGTAGTTTGTGCAATGTCTGCAATTAATTCTTCGGCTTTAGCAAATTCTAAAGAGGTATTTTTAATAAATACCGAAATATAGATTTTCTCATTATTAGGCAATTCAATAATTCCTATATTGTTTATTGCACCAGTTATTCCATTATCATTAGTAAAAGAAGTTCCAGCTCTTTGAGCAATTTTTACATCGGGTAATTTCCCTTTAATTCTATTTAAACCTGTATTGCTTTTTAACATTGCATTATAAAGCCACTGTGTATGTTTTTGGTTTACTATTTTGCCTTCGTAAAATTCTTTTAAAAGTTTAGACATTGCCTTTGGTGTTGCTTTATTAATAAACTGAGATTCCCAATCTACATGCATAGCCGCTTCGTTTACTTTTATTTGTATGTTTTTGTTGTTTATAAAATGGGACACAACAGTTGGACCACCTACTAATTCTAGTAAAACATCTGTTAGGTTATTGTCGCTATAAACAATCATCCAATTTAGGGCCTCTTCTAAAGTTATTATAGTGTTTCCGTTTGGAAATTTCTTTCTAAAAGGACTCCAAGTATTTTCTAAAAATTGTTCTTTTTTAATAAAAAGCGGTTGGTCTAAAGTTAAATCGCCTTTTTCAACTTTATTAAGTACAGTTAATGCAATAGGAAACTTAAAGGTACTCAACATTGGAAACATTTGGTCTCCATTTATTTTTGTGATTTCCCCGTTTTTAGAATTTAAAACTACACACCCAATATCATGAGTTCCAATACTATTTTCGATTCGATTTTTTAATACATCTGTATTGTTTTTTGTTTTACAATTAAGAAACAAAAACAGCGTAAAAAACGGCACTAGTACTTTATTAATTTGCATAAAAAATATTTTAAAATATAGCTTAAAAAAACCGACTGTAAAGTAGTCGGTTGTAATTTTTATCTAATCACTGCAGGCTCCACCCACTTAAATACATGTCCTGTTTCTGGAGTCACCAAACGTTCCGAAATACCCGTCATACGAGCAGGTAATTTCATTAAATAATCACGTGCTTTTTCTGCATCATCTGTTAAGTTGCCTATTTTATGAATCTCCCATTTATCAATCAGCTTTTGCATAATATCAACATAATCCATCGCGGTATATACACCAATTCGTTGTGCCGAATTTGAAAATGCTTCAAACGCAGTACCCATTTTTTCTCCCGACTCTCTAATTAATTGAGCGGGCATGTTGATTTTGTTTTTCATCATGTATTGAAAAGAAAGCATCATTTCACTTGGGTCAACTTCAAATATTTTTTTTACAAAATGACTGTAAGCGTGATGGTGACGCATCTCATCTCCAGCAATTAACCTACACATTTTAGACAGTTTGTTGTCGCCATATTTTTTAGCCATTTGAGCCACACGATTGTGTGAAACATAAGTTGCCAATTCTTGAAAACTTGTGAAAACAAAGTTTTTATATGGGTCACGACCAGTTCCTGGATCAAAACCATCATTTATTAAGTGTTGTGTAGTAACCTCAACTTCGCGCATATTTACTCTCCCCGAAAGGTATAAGTATTTGTTTAACACATCACCATGGCGGTTCTCTTCACCTGTCCATTGACGCAGCCATTTTGCCCAACCGTTATCGCCATTTTCACCTTTTTGCTTTACGCCGTCTACATCCATTAGCCATGTTTCGTAGGTTGGTAACGCTTCTTCTGTTATGGTATCGCCCACTAAAGTTACCCAAAAATCGTAAGGTAAGTCTTTTGCAATTTCACGTAATTCCTTTAATTCATCAAAAAAACTCTCTTTTTCAGAGTTTGGTAATAAGTCCGTAGGTTGCCATATTTTTTCAACCGGAATTAAAAATTCATCAACAAATTTGTTGATGTTTTTTTCCAAAAATTGCATCACCTCTAATCTCACATTTTCTAGTGCCATTATTTTATACTTTTTGTTACATTATCTTCTACTTTTGCAAACAAATCATCAAAAGAGTAATCGCTCCCTTTTAATGCTTTATGAATGGTAAAAACCAATTTGTTTCCTAAACCTAAAGGAAAAGAACCGCCATAGCGAGTCATTTTCCATGAATTTTCTATAGTCACAGGCACAAAATACGCATCGGGCGCAAATTTATAAAGCATTTTTAGTCCATTTGCCGAAAACGCTTTGGGTTTTCCTGTTTTACTTCTCGTACCTTCGGGGAAAATCACCACCGAATACTTGTTTTTATTTATATAAGTAGCACATTCTTTTATAGCAGAAAGTGCTTGTTTTGGGTCTTTTCGGTCAATTAATGCAGAGCCACCATGCCTTAAATTATAAGACACACTAGGTATCCCTTTTCCTAGTTCTTTTTTACTAATAAACTTAGGTTCCCATTTGCGTAAAAACCATATAAAAGGCGGTATATCGTATAAACTTTGGTGATTTGCTACAAAAACAACAGGTACATTTACGGGTAAATTTTCTTTTCCTATTAAAGTATAACTTGTTCCTAAAATATGCGTACTTCTAACCAAAAAAGCGTTTAAAACCGCCACGCTATTTCTGTGAGCATTATAGCCAAACACATTATAACACAACCATTGAATTGGGTGAAAAACCAGTAAACACAGCAGAAACACCAAATAAAAAAGCACCGTAATTGGGTACGAAATAATTTTTTGCATAAAATCTAAAACTCTAATATTCAAAAGTAATAAAAAAAACCCGCACTAGGCGGGTTTCAAATTGATTAAGCATTACTTACACACAAAATTCGTTATAAGCATCTTTTAAATTTTCTGCAATTAACTCTGCCGGACGCCCTTCAATATGGTGTCGTTCTAACATGTGCACTAATTCTCCGTCTTTAAACAACGCCATACATGGCGACGATGGAGGAAAAGGGAACATACTTTCACGAGCTTTGTCTACAGCTTCTTTATCTACACCTGCAAAAACCGTTACCAATTGAGTTGGTTTTGCTGCGTTATCAACACTCATTTTAGCTCCTGGGCGTGCATTTCTTGCCGCACAACCACAAACCGAGTTCACAACCAACAAAGTAGTTCCTCCTGCAGCCAATGCTTGCTCTACGTCCGTTGCACTATATAATTCCTTAAAACCAGCGTCTGTTAATTCGGCACGCATGGGTTTTACCATTTCTTCTGGGTACATATCTAAAAATTTTAAATTCAATTACAAAAATACAAAGAAACTGCAAAACCGCCACCTCTCAACTCATAAAGATTTTTTATAGTACTATAATTTTTTGGGCACTTCGCTTCGTACCTCAGCGTCGGGCTATCCGCACTCGCTTTTGTGGTTTTACAAAAACCACAAAGAGCTCAAACAAAGCTCCTATCCCTAGTGCAAAATAGAGTTAAAGATTATAAATTGGTTTTAAACCCAAATAAATAGTATTTATAAAATATTTCCTTATTTTTGAGAAACAGCAGTTAAAAATGAACCTTTCACCCACAGACTTACAAGCCACATTAGCCCTTTTACGCATAGAAGGAGTAGGCGCCGTTATGGCAAAAAAACTCATAAACCATTGCGGGAGTGCGGCAGAAGTTTTTAACGAAAAACCTCAAAACTTAGCCAAAATAGATGGCATAGGTTCTTATTTGCTTAAAAATTTAAAAAACCCAATCGCTTTTTCCCTAGCAGAAACCGAAATGGCTTTTATAGAACAGCAAAAAATCACCCCTCTTTATTACCAATCAGAAAATTACCCAAATAAATTAAAGCATTGTTATGATAGCCCTGTATTACTGTTTCAATCGGGAAGTTACGATAACCAAAATCCACGTATATTAAGCATAGTAGGCACCCGAAATGTAACCAGTTATGGTACTCAATTTTGCAAAGAACTACTAGCCGATTTAGCACCTTTAAATCCTATAATTGTAAGTGGTTTTGCTTATGGTGTAGATATTTGTGCCCATCAAGCAGCACTAGAAAACAACCTGCAAACGGTTGGCGTTTTGGCTCATGGTCTCAATCAAATTTACCCAAAAGCGCATAAAAAGTATGTGGCTGCAATGGAGCAAAACGGAGGTTTTTTAACCGAATTTTGGAGTAACGCAGGCCCAGAACGTGAAAATTTTGTAATGCGAAACCGAATAGTTGCAGGTATGAGCGAAGCGACTATAGTGATAGAAAGCGCCGAAAGAGGCGGCTCACTAATAACGGCAAACATGGCAAACGATTACAACCGCGATGTTTTTGCTTTGCCCGGAAGAGTGTCGGACAAGTTTAGCCAAGGTTGTAATAATTTAATTCGGTCCCAAAAAGCCAATTTAATTACTTCTGCTGCCGATTTGCTCTATTTACTAAATTGGGAAATTAACGAAAAACCAACGGTTATTCAAAAGCAATTATTTGTAGA